>CAYYCF010000228.1:0-2620 GCA_964470235.1 uncultured Anaerolineales bacterium
TACTGCCGACGAGCCGACGGGCGGCACACACTTTTCGCTCGTCATCGCCGGGGCGTTGAACATTTCATTCGAAGACGCCGAAGAACTCAAAAAGCAACCCGCCGAACAACCGCGCCTGTTCCCCCTCATCCGGCCGGTGATGGAAAAAGTGGGGAGCATCGTGCGGAGGCACATTGCCCGGCGGAACGTGGACGCCATTTATCTTGTCGGCGGGACGTGCGCTTACCCCGGCATGGATGCCGTCGTCGCCGAATACACCGGAATCAAAACACTCGTCCCCGGCAATCCATTGTTTATTACGCCGTTGGGAATTGCGATGCACAACTGAGAAAAATCCCAAATCCCAACTTCCAATTCCCAAGTAGTTCAGGGTTGGAAAATTTTTGGGATTTGGGGCTTGGGATTTTGGATTTCAGGAGCACTGAATGGGCGACCAATTTCAATTACGCTGCTATTCATATCTCGACCGGATGCAGCCGCAATACGCGGCCTTTGTGGGAACGATCACGCAAGGCGATTTGCCTACCGAGGGCATGGCTTCGCTGTATATCGAAATGTCGCCCGGTAACGAGGCCTTCCGCATGGTAGATATTGCCGTGAAAGCCACGGAAGCCAAACCTGGCGCGCAGTTAGTCGAGCGCGAGTTCGGCATGTTCGAGGTTCACTCCCGATCGCAATCCGAAGTGCTGGAGGCCGGGCGCATCGTGTTGCAGCGGATCGGTTTGGAGATCAAAGATCGGGTCAAACCGGAGATCGCTTCGGTGCAAGTGATCACCAACGTCGATCCGTATCAAGCCCAACTGCTCAATCGCTTCCGGCGCGGCTCGATGCTGGTGCCGGGCGAAACGATGCTGGTGTTGGAATGCGCGCCCGCCGCCTACATCAACTACGCCTGCAACGAAGCGGAGAAAGGCTCGAACATCAAAATCCTGCACGTCTCCTCGGTGGGGCGCTTTGGCCGCATGTGGCTCTCCGGCTCTGAAGCTGAAATCCTCACTGCCCGCAACGCGGCAGTGAAGGCCATTGAAGAATTGGAAGGAACACCAGGAAGATGAAAACTTTCTACACAGAGCGCGACATTCAAGACCTCGCTTCTCGCGGCGTGGCCGTAATTGACTTAGGCGACGACGTAGTGATGACTGATCTGGCAGTGGAAAAAGCGCTCAGCCTGGGCATCCGACTGGCGCGCAAAGGCGGCAGTTCCGGCAGTGGCGGCGCGTCGGCCCCAAGTTCGCAGGACGCGACCGTCGCCAAAGTCAAAGCCGCCGTCATCGCCCGCCTGGGCAACGGCGTGGACGCGACTGTGCTGGATGCGGTGGTATCGCGGGTGGTAGCCAGCCTCAAATGAATGCGGAATGATGAATGATGAATGCGGAGGCCGCGTTCTTCATTCCGCATTCCGCATTCTAAATTCCGCAATGCTTTTAGGCCGCGTCCTCGGCTCTGCCGTCTGCACGATTAAGTATCAAGACCTCGACGGCGTTAAACTGCTCACCGTTCAACCCCTCAACAAAAAACTAGAGCCGCTTGGCGGGGTGCAAGTGGCCGCCGACGTGGTTCACGCCGGGCCGGGCGACCTCGTCGTCATGGTCCGCGCCCGCGAGGCCTCGCTCGCTATGCGCGATGTCAAGTTCGTGCCGGTTGATCTGGCAATCGTCGGCGTGGTGGACGAGTTGGAGGTGAGGAAAGAGGGGGTTGGGTTTGAGTTGAGGAAGGGGAGAACACAGTACACGTGAACATATCCGAGACTCTGATGTAAACTTATGGGCATTCCTGCGGGTTGGAGACTACAGCTATGAATACACTTCTCAAAGAATCTCTGCGCAGTGCCCTTGACCGCCTCACCGACGAGGAAGCTCGCCAGATTTTGGATTTCATTCAGCGGGTACAGAAACGGAATGGCGCGTCGGGCACACTGACTCGTTTGGCAAGCGATCCGGCTTTCAGGTTTCCTGTTGCTGGATTCAGAAGCTTCGGGAGTATTAGACCCATATCTGGCAAGGGAATTGCGGCTTCCAGACTCTTAGTGCAGGATCGCCGATGATTTTCTATTACCTCGATGCCAGCGCATGGGTCAAACGCTATTATCAAGAAAAAGGAACAGGGTGGGTGCAAGACTTTTTCTCAAGAAGTCAGGCGCTTGCTTGCTCATCGCTTGGTTTTGTAGAAGTGACAGCAACGCTGGCTCGAAAACGCAAGGCGGGGGAAATTGATTCGCCTCAACTCGACAACAAGCTACAAGAGCTAGAGACAGATTGGGATAACTTCGTCCAGATTCAATTCACTACTGAAGTCGTGAATAGTGCTGCAACCTTGACAAGGCAGTTAGCCCTCCGCGGAGCCGATGCAGTTCATCTTGCGTCGGCTTTATTTTTGCAGGAACGTTTTGGAGGGGATGACGATCAGCTCATCTTTATTGCATCCGATGAAGAATTGAAGAAGGCGGCCCGGGCATCCGGTTTGACAGTCGTTGATCCCAATGAACAGGAGGAGCCGGTGCAACCCCAGCCCGAATAATGACGAACCGAAAAATCATTGTCGTGGGTGCAGGCATCTTCGGCGTAACGGCCGCCATTGAACTGCGGCGGCGCGGCCACGCCGTGCAACTGCTCGACCCCGG
>CAYYCF010000228.1:2720-4339 GCA_964470235.1 uncultured Anaerolineales bacterium
TCGATTCGACAACCGTCAGCTTATGACCAGACCTCGTCTGCTCCTGGTGGAAGACAACATTGACACCACCGACATGCTCACCGCGTTTTTTGCCGCGCACGAGTTTCACGTGTTGGTGGCCCACGACGGCGAGACAGCGCTCAAACTGTGCCGCAGTGAACTGCCCAGCCTGGCCTTGATGGACGTGGGCTTGCCGGATATGGACGGTTTTGCGGTGTGCCGCGAATTACGCAAAATGACTCGCACCCGCCACCTGCCCGTTATCTTCCTCACGAGCCGCACGCAAAAAGAAGACAAAATTGAAGGCTTGAGCTTGGGCGCAGATGATTTCATCCCCAAGCCTTTCGACCTGCAGGAATTGCACCTGCGTGTGCAGAACGCCATCAACCGTTCGGCCCGAAGCACGCTCACCGATCCGCGCACTGGCTTGCCCGGGATGGAGATTGTGCGTCAAGAGATGGCCCGCGCCGCCGGTCAGCCGCACCGGCAGATCGTCAGCTTCCGCCTGCAAAACATCGAACCGTTCCGCGATTTGTACGGCGCGTTGGCGACCACCGACTTGCTCCGCGCCACGGCCCTCGTGCTCAACATAGTGCTGGACGATCTCAAACAGCCGGACGAGTTTTTGGGCCAAGCCGCCGACGACACGTTCGTGGTCGTGTGCGCCGCCGACAAAGTGGACGGCATCGTCAAGTTGGCGGTTCAGCGTTTCTCCGACAACGTCGAACAGCACTATTCGTTCGGGCGGCGCGAAGGCGATTTTGTCCACGCGTCCGACGCCGCCAACAAAGAGCATCTGCTTCCCCTCCTCAGCCTCGTGCCAGAATTTTTCAATCCATGACTCAACCCAACGAGATTGATCTACGCCACGAACTTGTCCGCATCGGCAAGTTGATGCACCAGTTTGAATTTGTGGACGGGGCCTCCGGCAACCTCTCGGCCCGCCTCGACTCCGATCACATTTTGGCAACGCCGTCGGGATTGGCAAAAGGATTTCTCGCCCCCGATCAACTGCTGGTGCTGGACATGAACGGCGGTTTGGCCCCGGCCTCGCCCCCAGGACTCCGCCCCACTTCTGAACTACTGATGCACCTCGAAGCCTACCGCCAACGCCCGGACATGAACGGCGTGATTCACGCCCACCCGATCACGTCGGTGGCGTTGAGCATCGCCGGCATCCCGCTCACCGATTGCGTCATCCCCGAAGCCATCGTGATTCTCGGCCCAATCCCCACCACGCCATACGCCACGCCTTCATCAGCCGAAAACCAGCGCGCTATTTCCGAGCTTGTCAAAACGCACGACGCCATTGTGCTGGCGTATCACGGCACGCTCACCGTGGGGCGCACGCTGTGGGAGGCGTATCTCAAACTTGAGTCGCTCGAACACGTTGCAAAGATTGTGGCGCTGGCGCACACGCTGGGCGGCGCGAAGCCCCTGCCGCCTGAACAAGTGCAGAAGTTGATCGACACGCGGCAAAAGTGGGGCTATGCCCGCGCCACCGACGCCGACGAGTTTTGTAAATTTTGCGGCGTCCCGCACGCGGCGGGGAATCACGTCAGCGAAGAGGCGTTGGTGCAGGCCATTACGGATGAAGTGCGGAACGCGCTTGCCAGACC
>CAYYCF010000229.1:0-4335 GCA_964470235.1 uncultured Anaerolineales bacterium
CGCGCCGCCGCCGAACGACAACTGCACAACCGGCACATGCTCGAAGCCGACTTTGACCTCGCGCCGTTCACCATCGCCTGGGAAGTGACTCGCGCCTGTGCTTTCGCCTGCGTCCACTGCCGCGCCGACGCCCAGCACACCCGCCACCCGAACGAACTGACCACCGAAGAAGGCTATCGTCTCATCGAGCGTTTCAAAGCCTTCGGCAATCCCATCGTCATCTTCACCGGCGGCGACCCGATGATGCGCCGCGACCTGTTCGATCTGATTCGATATGCCGCCGATCTTGGCCTGCGCGCCTCGCTCACGCCGACCGCCACCGCACTGCCCACCGTCGAGCGGTTGAAGCAGGCGATGGACGCCGGCGTGCGCCGCATTGCCCTCAGCCTCGACGCGCCCACGCCCGAAGTGCACGACGCCTTCCGCAAAGTGCCCGGCTCGTGGGAGCGCACAATGCAGATACTCCGCAACGCACAGTCCATCGGCCTCAGCGCGCAGATCAACACCACCGTCGCGCGGCACAATGTTCACATCCTGCCGGAGATGGTGAAATTCGTGGAAGAAGTAGGCGCGGTGCAGTGGAGCGTATTCTTCCTCGTCCCCACCGGGCGCGGGCAAATCGCCGACATGATCTCGCCCGAAGAACACGAGCGCGTTTTTCATTGGCTGTTCGATCTCTCTCAGCGCGGCACGTTTGACATCAAAGCCACCGCCGCGCCGATGTACCGAAGAGTGGCGATTGAGCGCAAACGCGGCCTCACCCCCCTACCTCCCTCTCCCGACGCGCACGCTTCGCGTGAGCGTAACGCAGTGAAGTCGAAGGAGCGTCGGGAGAGGGGGGAGGGGACGGGGGTGGGGGGTGAGGGCTTGTTTCAAGGCGCCGGTTTCCAATATGCCGACGGCCTCAACCGTCCGGTGAAAGGCGTGAACGACGGACGCGGTTTTCTCTTCGTATCGCACCTCGGCGAGATCATGCCCTCCGGCTTCCTGCAAGTCTCGGCGGGCAACGTGCGCGACGTGGATGTCGTCGAGACCTATCGCCGCCACCCCATGTTTCGCGATTTGCGTGATCCGGAAAAGCTGAAAGGCCGCTGCGGTTACTGCCAATACAAAATCGTCTGCGGCGGCCAGCGCGGGCGAGCCTATTCGATCACTGGCGACTACCTCGAAACCGATCCGGCGTGCGTTTACGAACCGACATGAACGACTCTCGTTTTCTTCTTGCCTGCCGCCGCCAGCCGGTGGATTGCACGCCGGTGTGGTTCATGCGACAGGCCGGGCGTTACATGGCCGGATACCGCGCCATCCGCGCCAAACATTCGTTGCTGGACATTTGCGCTCACCCCGAGCTCGCCGCCGAAGTGACTCTGCAACCCGTGCGCGCCCTCGGCGTGGACGCCGCCATCCTCTTCGCCGACATTCTTCTGCCGCTCGTGCCGATGGGGATTAATCTCGACTTCGCGGCCGGCGAAGGGCCGGTGATCCACAATCCCATCCGCGCGCCCTCCGATGTATCTGCCTTGCGCGCGGTTGAGCCGCGCGAATCGCTCGCTCATGTTTTGCAAGCCGTCCGAATTGTTTGCCGCGAACTCGACGGCAAGATTCCGCTTATCGGTTTTGCCGGCGCGCCATTCACTCTCGCCAGCTACCTCATCGAAGGCGGCGCATCGCGCAATTACGAAAAAACAAAACGGCTTATGTATGGTGATCCGCAAACGTGGCATGCGCTCCTGGGCAAACTCGCGCGTGTCGTCGCCGATTATCTCGCCGCCCAAGTGGAAGCCGGGGCGCAGGCCGTACAACTTTTCGACAGCTGGGTCGGCGCGCTCAGCCAGGACGATTACCGCGAATACGCTCTACCGCACTCGCACCTGATTTTCCGTGAATTGAGCGCGACGGGTATTCCAACAATTCACTTCGGCACAGGCACGGCGACACTCCTGCCGTTGATGAAAAAAGCAGGCGGAGACGTGATCGGCCTCGACTGGCGGACACCGCTCGATTGGGGATGGGCTCAGGTGGGCGCCGACTCTGCCGTGCAAGGGAATCTCGATCCCGTTGCTCTCTTTGCCCCTCGCCCGGAACTTAAACGCCGGGTGCGCGCAGTTCTGGATCAGGCCGGTGGCCGCCCCGGCCACATTTTCAACGTCGGTCACGGCATCCTGCCGGAAACGCCAGTAGAAAACGTAAAGGCCGTCGTCGAAATGATTCACGAATTTTCTGTTCGGGAGGCCGTATGACGCTCAACTGGATCGGCCTGGTAGCTGCCGCCGCCACCTTCTTTGCCATTTGGTTCGGGCATGTGGGCGTGCGCAAGATCGAGGCCGCCTCGCCGACGATCTGGCTCCCGACGGTCATTGCGCTCGCGTTGGGCGTGGCACTTGAGATCGGCGCATTGCTCAGCAATAGCCTTTATCTCTCGGGCGCGCTCGGTATTGTGGGCATCACAGTGCTGTGGGACGCGCTGGAATTCACGCGCCAACACAATCGCGTCAAGCACGGCCACGCCCCCGCTAACCCGAACAACCCGCGCCATACCCGACTGCTGGCCGAACACAAATCGGCCACGACGACCGATTGGCTCAAACGCGATCCAATTGGGCATCCGGTGGAAATAGGCAAGGAAGGCGCGAAATGAATTTCTTCGGTTTGGGTTTAGGCATCGCCACGTTATTCATCATCGGCTTCGGGTTTGTGTGGGTGATCCGGGGCGAGTATTACTTCGGTTATCTGTGGTGGCCGTATGTCATGGGCTTCGGGTTTCTGCTCATCGCCGCGTCGTTGTTCGCGCCGCCCGTCTGGGGGTCGGCACTGCTCGGCGCGATAGGCGCGTCCATCATCTGGGGATCCACGGAACTCAAAGAACAAGCCGTGCGCGGCGAGATCGGCTGGTATCCGTTCAACCCCAATCCCAAACCCCAACCGCCGTTCGTGGAACAAATCAAGAAATGGCCCGCACCTCACCTATAATATTCCTCCGCGGAAACTATGCCGGCCGCGAAGATTCTGATCCGCGAAGGGACACGAAGAAACCTTCGTGTAACTTCGTGTCCTTCGTGGAGGCTTTTCGGTTGCGACTGGAAGTCGCGCTATGAAACGGATAGTGATTATTGGCGGGGGCATTGCGGGCTTGTCGGCGGCGTATCGGTTGACACAGACCGCGCCGGAATGGGCGATAACGCTCATTGAAGGCAACCGGCGTCTCGGCGGCAAGATTGTGACTGAGCGCGTAGATGGTTTTGTGATCGAAGGCGGGCCGGACACCTTCCTCTCGCTCAAGCCGCGCGGCCTCGGGCTGTGCCGCGAACTCGGACTCGAATCGCGCTTGCACGGCACCAACGAAAAAATCCGCCGCACGTACGTGATGCGCGGCGGCAAACTCTACGAACTGCCCGAAGGCCTCACCGGCCTCATCCCCTCGCGCTTGGGGCCGATGGCGCGCGCGAGTCTGATCTCGCCCCTCGCCAAACTCCGCATGGGGCTGGATTATTTCATCCCGCCGCGCTCGCTCAACGGGGATGAGTCGCTGGCCGCGTTCGTCGAACGGCGGCTGGGGCGCGAACTGTACGAGCGCATGATCGAGCCATTGATGAGCGGCATCTACGCCGGCGATGGTGAGCAGTTAAGCCTAGCCGCCACCTTCCCCCAACTACGCCAGACCGAACTCGAACACGGCGGACTGATCCGGGGCATGTTGGCCGCAAAGGCACACAAACCCGCGAAAAATTCGCAAAGCAAAAAGTGGTCGGCCTTCCTCACGCCCACGACGGGCTTGGCCGAGATCGTCGAAGCGTTGGAAGAAAAATTGAGCGGGGTGGAGGCTCGATTGGGAAATCGCGCCGCGCGCGTGGAGGCGGCCGCGGGTGAGTACGCCGTCGTTTTGGAAAACGGCGAACCGATCCGCGCCGACGCGGTCATCCTCGCTGCCCCCGCATTCGCCGCCGGCGATCTGATCGCCGATCTCGATCTTCAACTCGCGGACAACTTGCGCGCCATTCCCTACGTTTCCACCGTTACCGTTTCGGTCGCCTACCCGCTCGCGGACATCCCGCGCCCGCTCGATGGCTACGGTTACATCATCCCCCGGGCCGAGAACCGGCCAATCCTCGCTTGCACATGGACCTCTACAAAATTCCCGCACCGCGCGCCAGGAGGCTTTGGGTTGATCCGCGCCTTCATTGGCCGCGCCGGGCAAGAGGGCGCGTTGAATGGCACGGACGACGATTTGCTCACGCTGGTGCGAGACGAACTACGCCGCACGCTGGGCATCACCGCGCCGCCGATTTTGCTTCGTGTCTTCCGCTGGCCCAAAGCCATGCCGCAATACACCCTCGG
>CAYYCF010000230.1:0-4284 GCA_964470235.1 uncultured Anaerolineales bacterium
CGGGCAGAGTTTCCAATACGTCGTTGATCAGCACGCCGATCACGCGCCGCGCTTCTGCGCCCGGATTGGGGAGGTTGGTCAGGAGAGTTTGCGCGGTCGCGCCGCAGGCCGGGTGGAGTCGTTGCAGAGCGGCGATGAGCGCGGCCAGGAAGCGGGCGGGGTCGTTGTCTTCCTCGTCGAGCGAAAGCCAACAAGATTTCGGATTGTAGATTTCTGATTGCTGATTGTCCGGGCCAGAAGGAGCGGTGGCACTTTCAAAATCAGCAATCCGCAATCTGAAATCAGCAATCAACGCGGCCAACAGCGTCGTCTTGCCATACCCCGCCGGGGCGGAGAGGAGGGTGAGGGCGTGCGAGGTCAGCGCCTCGTGGAGGGCGTCGAGCAGGTGCGCGCGGGGGATCACGTCCTCGCGCAAGCGCGGGGGGTGCAGTTTGGTCTGCGCCAGCCAGTCGGGCTGTTGGGAATCGCGGACTGCCGGGGTGGGCATCGTGAGCCGGCTTCCGTCGGCAGTTCCCATTATAGCGAGCGGGGCGTGTTGTGCAAGTCGAAGCCGCCCGTTGCATCCGTTGTCACATCCACTGCTGCCATCTCGCGCTCAAACACCTTCCCAAATTCTACCGCCACCACATCCATCACCACCTGAATCCCCGGCGCGTCACCGAGTAGATCGGCCATTGAGATCACACCGTGATCGCGGATGCCGCACGGGATGATGCCGTCGAAACAACTCATGTCGGGGGCGACGTTGAGGGCAAAGCCGTGTTGACTCACGCCGCGCGCGTCCACTTTGACTCCGATGGCGGCGATCTTTGACGGCGCGATCTTGGCGGCAGGGGGGCAGTGCAGGCAGCGGCTGGCAGCGTCCGGTTGGATCCAGACTCCGGTGAGCCCGTTCATCTGCCCGGAGACGATCCCGAATCGGGCCAGGGCGCGGATCAGCATTTCTTCGATGCGTCGCACGTAGCCCACGTAATCGGTTTGGGGAAGTCGGCCATCGGCGGCGAGTGCGCCGAGTTTGAGAATCGGGTAGCCGACGAGTTGGCCGGGGCCGTGATAGGTGATGTCGCCGCCGCGATCCACCCATTCCACCGTGATGCCGCGCCCGGCCAGTTGCGATTCAGTCCACAACAAATTTTCGGCGCGGCCGGATCGCCCCAGCGTGTAGGTATGCGGGTGTTCGAGCAGGAGCAGTGTGTCGGGAATGGAGTCGGCGGCGCGCCCGGCGGCGAGGCGCTTTTGCAGTTCCCACGCTTCGCGATAGGGGATGAGTCCGAGTCGGCGAACTTCACAAATTCGCATTCGTCACGATGCGCCCAACTCCTTCAACACATTCACTTCGCCGGGGATCTCGCCGCCATCGGGCCACAACCATTCGGCGCGCAGATAAAAGCCCGGCACGGCCAGCGAGCGGAGCAGACCGCCTTCGAATGCGACTTCTTTCAGGCCGCTTGCGTCGCGCTGGAAAAAAGCCGAGCCTTCGATCCCATTCGGATCAATGAGCCACAACTCGCGCACGCCGCTCTGCGCATATACGCGGCGCTTGATGCCCCAATCGTAATTGGCCGTGCTGGCCGAGAGCAGTTCGATCACCAGATCGGGCGCGCCGAACACTCCCTCGCGCCGGACGATTTGCGCCCGTTCGGCCGAGACGAAAAGAATATCCGGCTCGTAAATTTCTCCGGTCTGCAAATGAACGGCGGTGCGGGAGCCGAGCACCACCCCCAATTGCTTGTGCCGAACAAAAGCGCGAAAAATAGTCAACAGGAATCCTTGCCGATCTTCGTGTGGGTAATAAGCAGGTGAAGGCATCACCAGTATCCCTCCTATCAGCTCGGCCTTGCGGTCTTCGGGCGCGAACTCAAAAAACTCGTCGTCCGTCATGCGGTCTCCCGGCGCAACCTTCGGCAGGGCAATGGCATCTGTTTCTTTCAACATAGCGCACCTCGTCACGTGATCATAACAGATTTGCGGCAAAAAACTTCCTCACCCGCTCCCAGGCATCTTTCGCGGCCTGGGGTGGGGTCATACCATCCCAAACGCCCGCACCGGAAATGTGCCAAACCCTTTCACCTTCACCGGCACGGCGAAGAATTGAAAGCCACTGTTGGGAAGTTGATCGAGGCCGCAGGCGTGTTCGAGAACCGGAATCTCTGCGCCGAGCAGAGTCGTATGCACCGGGCGGCTTCCGTCGGCGGTGTCGTCAATATTCAGCGAGTCGATTCCCACCAGCGCCGCTCCGGCGTCGCGCAAATATTCCGCCGCGTCCTTCGTCAGAAACGGGTGGCCTTCAAAATACTGATCCGTCCGCCAATGCTCAGACCAGCCGGTGTGAACCAGCACGGCTTTGCCTTTCACGTTCAACCCCTTGAAAGATTCGCGGGTGATCGCGCGGCCCGGGCGATCAAAAGCGCGGACGACCACTCCATCAAGATCGGCAAGTGAAGTCAACGCCAATTCCGACAAGTCCTTGCCGGTGGCGAAGCGATGGAACGGGCTATCCACGTACGTGCCGGTGTTGGCCACCATTTCGATCTTGCCGATTTGAAATTCCGTTCCTGGCGCGTAATGGCTGTGCGACTGCTCGCGACTCATGTAATCGCAAATGATCGGCGCGGGCAGGCCCTTATACGTGATCATCCCGTGCTCGATGGTGTGACTGACATCAACGAGTTTTCTTTGCATATTTCTCTCCGCGCCCACCCCCAGCACCACCCCGCTGCGCGGTAGCGCAGGGGCAGGTGGGCGTTCTCTGCGGTTAATCAATCCTTATCAGTGTAGACTCTCGCCCCTCGAACCGCGTCAGCCATTTCATCCCGGCCGCTTGAGCCGCGCTCGCGGCTTTGTCGAGATCAGCGCCGACGTTGTAGGGTTGGTGGCTGTCCGAGCCCAGCGTTGCACGCTCGCCGCCCGTCTCAACGTACCAGCGCAGAATATCTACGTCCGGCGTGAGCATGTTAATCTTGCTCCGCAACCCCTTGGTGTTGATATCCAATGCAATACCGCGCTCGACGCAGTTCTTTAGCACGGGTCGAATGGCGTCCTCGTATTCGAGCGGATCGTATTGGCCGCCCATTTCGCCCCAGGCCCGAATGAGCACGTCGAAGTGACTGAGAATATCAAACTCGCCGATCCGCGTCAGACGTTCGAGTTCGACGAAGTAGCCGGTAAATGCTTCGTCCTGAGTGCGCCGCCGGAAATAGTCCGGATCGAAAATCGTCTCCGCACCCACCCTATGCAGTGAGCCCAGAACGTAATCAAAGGGATAACGCTTCAACATGGCTTGCGTTTCGGTTTCAAAAATATGCGGCTCGCCGATCTCGATCCCGGCGCGGATGATCAGCCGCCCGTCGAATTCGGCGCGGCACTTTTCCAGTTCAGCCGCCCACTCGTCCAGCTTGAACCAATCGCGGCATCCCTCATCCGGGTGCAAATCGTAATGCTCGGTGAAACCAATCTCCGGAATCCCCTTGGCAATGGCGCTGTGGCATATCTCGGCCATCGTCGCCTTGCAATCGCAAGAGAAGTTAGAGTGCACGTGATAATCGTGGATCATAAATGCGGAATGATGAGTGATGAATGATGAATGCGGAACAATGAACATTCAGCATTCATCGTTCCGCACGCGAAGCGATCATTTGGCTCTTGTCCAGCTTTGTCCCAGTTTGCTGTCGCTGACAATGATTCCACGTTCCGCCAGTTCTTCCCGCAGACGGTCAGAAGCGGCGAAGTCTTTGGCGGCGCGGGCGGCGGCGCGGGCGGCGAGCAAGGCTTGTTCGGCGGCGGACAGGGCGTCGGCAGAGGCGGTGAGGGCGTCGGCCAGGCGCAGGCCAAGCGCACCATCCCAATCGAGCAACAGCGCGGCCTTCGCCGCCGGCTGCAGATCGGTCTTCGCCATTTCCCAAATCAAGGGAATGGCTTGCGGAAACGAAAGATCGTCGTTGATGAGCGCGTGAAAGCGGCGGCGATAATCGTTCACCTTCGGCTCGTGGGCCGTGTCAATCAACGTCCGGTCGGCGCTCCACTCGACAGCGTAACGGCGCAGGCGCTCCAACGAGCTTTGCGCGGCGCGAAGCGAGTCCCAAGTGGCCTTCATGTGCCCGCGATAATAAATGCCCAGGCATAGCAAGCGAAACGCCAGCGGCTCGATCCCTTCGTCGATCAAATCCTTCAGCCGCAGAACGTTGCCCACGGAGCGCGCCATCTTGCGCCCCTCGGCCAGCAAGTGAGCTCCGTGCATCCAATAGCGCGCAAACGGAACGCCGGTCGCGGCTTCGCTCTGCGCGA
>CAYYCF010000231.1:0-4274 GCA_964470235.1 uncultured Anaerolineales bacterium
GATGGCCCCAATAGGCCCAGGCATTTAGAATGATGCTCAGAAAATATAGTCCGATGAGCGGGCCCATCACCAGCATCATGTTGAAGGGGTCGACGGTGGGGGTGATGATGGCGGCGATGACGGCAATGGCGACGACGGCAAACCGCCACCCTTTGAGCAACGGTTTCGGGCCGATGACCCCAAGCGATCCCAGAAACCAGAAGACCAGCGGCATCTCAAAAGATATTCCTACCCACAGCGTCAGCGAGAGCACAAAGGGGACGTAGCGCTCCGCTGTCCAATCCGTGTTGAATAAATCAATTTGGAAATTGGAGAGGAAACCAATCGCGGCCGGGATCATCACAAACCAGGCGAAGGCCGCGCCCACCAGGAATAGCAAATAAGCCGCCGGAATGAGCGCGAAGCGCAGTGATCGCGCCACTCTCTTTTCCTGCGCCGTTTCGATGGCCGGAATTATGAAATTCAATAGCTGATAAATGATGATGGGAGAGGCCGCAGCCGCGCCAATGGCCAGCCCGACACGGATGAGAATGGAAATACCTTCGGTGGGCCCCAGCACTTGCAGTTTTCCGCCGTAAGGCTTGATGAGTTCGGCCAGAATGTCTTTTGCGCCGAGCAAGCCGAGAGTGCAGCCCACCAACAACACTAACGCGGCTTTGCGGATCGTTCGCGCAAATTCCTCTAAGTGGAACAGCAGCGAGCCAGCGTGTTTGGAATGTTCTTCGGACATCCTGACTCTAATCTTCCGGTTTGTCGGTCCAAGCAGGATATTTGGATTGGGGTTTAGTGACGGTAGGGGATTCGGAAGGGGGAGTGATCACGCCGGTTTCGATATCCTTTATCTCGCGCTGCAATGTCCCGTAAGTTTGTTCCCACTCCTGTTGCAAACGCCGTAACAGTTCTCCGGCTTTGCGGGCTAACAGGATCATTTGTTTGGGACCCAAAATGACCAGAGCCAGAATCGCGATGACAAGTAATTCCCAACTGCCGATGCCAAAGAAATCCATGCTCTCTCACTAACCAAGCACTTTCGCCGCCATCTCGCGGAGCAATTCGTTTTCTTTTGCGGCCAAGCTCCCTAGCACGCCGTTGACGAAACGCGCCGCCGAATCGCTCCCGAACAGCTTCGCCAATTCCACGGCCTCGTTGATGGCAACTTTGAGCGGCGTGGCGCGGCTGACGGCAAATTCCCAAATCGCCATTCGCAATATTGTTTTATCAACGATTGCCATTTGATCGAGCGGCCATTCCGGGGCGTGTTTCTGGATGAGGGCGTCGAGATCGGCGGCGTAACGGAGAACGCCGTCGGCGAGTTGGCGCGCAAACACCTCCACGTCCGGTTTCACTGGCATGTCGGCGAGCCGGTCGCGGAATACCACCTCGACGGGATGGCCGGCGCAATCAACTTCGTAAAGAACTTGCAGCGCGAGACTGCGGGCCTTGCGGCGGGCTTTCATGGGTCAATGAACAATGAGACAATGAACAATGAACAACGGCGTTTCGCGATATGCGATACGCAATATGCGATACGCGGTTATCACGCCTCCCCGTAAGCAACGTCCTCAATGTGAACGTTCACCGCTTCCACTTCCATGCCGACCATCTCGACCATGGCGTGGGCAACTTCGGTTTGAATCGCTTCGCTCACGGCGTGCACGTCTACGCCGCCGGTGATTACGACGTACAACTCGGCAGATAGCCGATGATCGCGCACGTGAATTTGAACGCCGTCCGCGACGCCGCGCTTGAAATACTTATCCACGCCACCTGGCACGGCGGCCATGCGCGCCACGCCAGGCACGGACAGCGCGGAGAGCTTCGCTATCGTGATTAATACACCGGGAGCGATGACGATCTTGCCGACGTGAGAAGTTTCTGGAGTTTCCATTTTCAATGATATGACATACTACATGACCATGCCGCCGTCAACGTGCAATGTCTGGCCGGTAATGTAAGCGGCTTCGTCGGAGGCGAGAAAGGCGACCGCGTACGCGACCTCCTCGGCGGTGCCCCAACGCGCCAACGGAATTGCTTTCAACGATTCGTTTTTGAGATTCTCCGGCAGATTGTTGGTGAGATCGGTGGGGATGAAGCCAGGAGCCACGGCGTTGACTGTGACGTTGCGTGGGGCAACTTCGCGCGCCAAAGCTTTGGTCAATCCGATCAGTCCTGCCTTGGACGCGGAGTAATTGGTCTGCCCGGCGTTGCCGGTCACGCCCGACACCGACGAAATATTGATGATCCGGCCACTGCGCTGGCGCATCATGACTTTGACCGCGGCTTTGGAGCAATTGAACGCGCTCTTCAAGTTGGTGGTGATCACACTGTCCCAATCTTCTTCGGGCATCATCATGATCACCATGTCGCGAGTCGTTCCGGCATTGTTCACCAAAATATCAATTCGCCCGAAGGTTTCAACCGCGCTTTTGATCAAGCCGGCAGCGGCGGCATTGTCGGTCACGTCGGCCTGCACGGCGGCGGCCTCGCCGCCGGCGGCTTTGATCGCGGCCACGGCTTCGTTCGCGCCCGCGGCGCTCTTGGCGTAATTGACGATCACCTTGGCGCCGCGCTTGCCCAGTTCAACGGCAATCGCTTTCCCGATCCCGCGTGACGCGCCGGTGACGACGGCGACTTTGCCTTGAAGAGTCATTCAAATACGCTCCTTGAGAAAAGCGATTCGTGACTCGTGATGCGTGATACGTGAAATGCGTGTCACGGGTCACGCGACACGCGTCATTATACCGCCAATGCCTCAACCATTTCCGGTGTGCCGACGGCATAGCCCGTTGTGTCGGGGGCGATGCGTTTGAGCAGGCCGGTGAGCACGTCTTTTGATCCGAGTTCGACAAACGCCGCCACGCCTTGCGCGGCGAGATAACGAATCGTGTCTGTCCAACGCACTGGCCGCGTCAACTGGCCCACCAGTTCGGCGCGGATCGAGTGGTCGTCGGCGAGCGGTTGGGCGGTGATGTTGGCGATTACGGGGACGAGCGGCGCGACGAAGGGCAAACCGTCGACGAAGTTGGAATACTCCGCCACTACCACTTGCATCAAAGGCGAGTGCGCGGCAATGGACACGGGTAGTTTGAGGGCGCGCTTCGCGCCGCGCGCTTTGGCAATCTCCATCGCCTTTTCCAGCGCCGCGCTGTCGCCGGAGATTACCACCTGCCCCGGGCAGTTGTCGTTTGCCACTTGCACGATCTTGCCGCTGACGTTCGACGCTTCCTCGCATACGTCGGCCAACACGTCGGCGTCCAGATTCAGAATCGCGGCCATGCCGCCGGGCGAAAGCTCCCCGGCTTTTTTCATCAGCCGACCGCGTTCGCGCACCAGCGCCAGGCCGTCGTCAAATTCCAGCGCGCCGGCCGCCACCAGCGCACTCACTTCACCGAGCGAATGACCGGCGACGAAAGCCGGGGCAAAGTCGCCGTGCTTTTCGTGGAAGGCCGCCAGGGCGGCCAACGAGCAAACGTAAAGCGCAGGTTGAGTGCTGTGGGTGTCGTTCAGTTCGGCTTCGGGACCGTTCCAGCACAACTCTGAAAGTTCGAAATTCAGAAGATCGTTCGCTTGCTGGAAGAGTTTGTGCGCGGCGGGTGAAGCGGTGGCGAGCGCCTGTCCCATGCCGACAGTTTGCGACCCTTGCCCTGGGAAGAGGAAAGCGGTGGTTTTCGGATTGAGCATTGGTTTGAACCGCCAAGACGCAAAAGCCGCAAAGAAAAACGTAACTGCTTTGCGCCCTTCGTGCCTTCGCGGTGAGCGATCCGAGTCGGGCAGCGCAATCAAAAAGGCCGTGAATGGTCATCACGGCCTCTTCGATTGTAAAGCCGGGAAATTATTCCTTCTTCGGCTTTTCTTTTTTGGCGATCACTTCGCGCCCGTCATAATGACCGCAGTTAGGACACACGGTATGCGGGCGGCGCTTTTCGCCGCAGTTGGCGCAAGTTACCAGCGCCGGCGCGGTAAGCGCATCGTGCGAGCGGCGGCGGTTGCGGCGGCCTTTGGAATGTTTTCGTTTTGGAAGTGGCGGCATTGCAATACTCCTTCATGGGCAATCGCAGGCCCTTCGACTTCGCTCAGGGTGCAGGTTGCCCTACATTAGCGTAGAAAAAGCCTGCAACGGTTCGGCAGGCTACAGCGGCATTATAAAAGTCGGACGGAACACTGTCAAGGTGGGGAAGGAGGGACTTGAACCCTCACGCCTTGCGGCACATGATCCTAAGTCATGCCTGTCTGCCAATTTCAGCACTCCCCCGGCGAGGAGATTATATCACCGC
>CAYYCF010000232.1:0-4252 GCA_964470235.1 uncultured Anaerolineales bacterium
CGCGGCTGGCGGCTCTTCCTCCGCACGGTGATCGCCCGCGCCTATCCGCGTGTCATCGGCCAACAACGGGAACGGGCGTGGCTCTTCTTCGAGACCTTCCTGCCCTTCCTGTCCACCGTCGGCTACGTCTTCGTGTATCGCGCCATCAAAGCGCCGGAAGACTACATCGGCTTTGTGATCGTCGGCGGGGCGATGACGGCTTTCTGGCTCAACGTGATGTGGCTGATGGCGTCGCAGTTGTATTGGGAAAAAGAAAACGGCAATCTGGCGTTGTTCATCATGGCGCCAAACTCGTTGATGGCGATCCTGCTCGGCATGGCCGTCGGCGGCATGTTCGCCGCCAGCATCCGGGCGCTGGTGATCATCGTGCTGGGCGCCCTGCTGTTTCATGTCCCGTTCGTCATCGCCAGTTTCGCGCAACTCTTTGCGGTATTCCTGCTGACCCTGGCGGCGCTTTACGGACTCGGCATGCTCCTCTCGTCCCTGTTTCTGCTCTTCGGGCGTGAAGCCTGGCAGGTCTCGGCGATGCTGCAAGAGCCGATCTACTTTCTCTCCGGCTTCTACTTTCCGGTGCGGAGTTTCGGCTTCGCCGTCGCCGCCGTTGTCTCCGTGATTCCGCTCACGCTCGGCCTGGACGCCATGCGCCAACTGGCCTTTGCCAGCGGCCCCACGCTCGGCTTTCTCTCCGTGCCGACCGAGATCGCCGTTTTGATTGCCCTGGCTGTCGTCATGATCGCGGCGGCGAAATTTACGCTAGATAAAATGGAGCGGCTGGCAATTCAGGAGGGGACGTTGACGGATCGAAGGCGATAGGAACTCAAGGAAGTGAGGGAAATAAGGGAACTCAAGGAACTCAGGAGATGAAGGAATTCAAGGAGGCGAAATGGCAGAGTATCAATACGGCGGGAAGGACACGAGGATGTTTCAGAAGTTGCCCGGATACAAGAAGATCGTGGCCTGGCAAGCGGCCAGCGATTTGAGTTTTCTCGTCAACAAACTTGTCAGCCGTTTTGGCCCTGCTCACTACAAACTCGCCGATCAAATGCGCCGCGCCGCGATTGGCGTCTCGGGCAATATTGCCGAAGGATACTGCTCGGGCACATTGCCCAACTACATTCGATACTGTAATATGGCTCGCGGCTCGCTCGGCGAGTTGGGCAGCTATTTTCAAGATTGCGAGCGTTGGGATCTTGTTTCCGGCGACGAACTGACCGCGCTGATCAAACAATACGGCGATACCACTTTTTTCCTTGATCGCCTCATTCCGGCGCTCATCAAGAAAGAGCAAGATGGGACGTGGGACAAAAGTCACGGCGTAAAAGAGCAGCAGGCCGAATATTTCGTTGGCACCGAAACAGATGCCGAATTCCCTGAGTTCCCCCAAGTTCCCTGAGTTCCTTTGTTTCCTTGAGTTCCCGTTGGAGAAGCGCCCCAATGATTAACGCCTTCCGCCGCTCCTTCCTCCCCGCCTCCTGGCTCGGCTGGCAGATCGAGTCCAACTGGACTGATCCGCTGTTTTTCTTTGCGTTCTCGATTCTCAAGCCCGTCGCCGGCGTGCTGATTCTAGTGTTCATGTTCAACGCCGTCTCGCGCGCCGGAGCGGCCTCGCCCGTCTACGCCTACATCTATCTCGGCAACGCGTTTTACATTTACGTCGGCGCGGTGATGGCCGGCGCGTCGTATTCCATTCTCGACGACCGCGAACGCTACCGCACGCTCAAATACATTTACATCGCGCCGGTCAACATTCCTCTTTACCTTTTTGGCCGCGCCGTGGCGCGCTTCGTCACTGGCACGATTGCGGTCGTCGTCACCCTGGGCGCGGGCGTGTTCTTCTTCAAAGTGCCAATCAATTTCTCCACCGCCGATTGGCCAATGTTCTTCGCCGCGCTCGCCCTGGGCGTGGTGTGCCTGGCGTTCATGGGGATTGTGTTGGGCACCTGGACAATGACTGTCCGCAACGAGCCGTGGTTCCTCGGGGACGCAACCGCCGCCGCGCTCTACCTGTTCAGCGGCGCAATCTTCCCGATCAGCGTTCTGCCGGCCTGGCTTCAGCCCATCGGCTTCATCATGCCCATGAGCTACTGGCTGGAACTGCTCCGGCGCGCGTTGCTCGGCGCGGGCGCGGAGGCCTTCCCCACGTTTGCGGCCTTCTCCAATATTCAGCTATTCGGAATCCTGGCCGCGATCACCGCCGCCTTCGGCCTCATCGCATTTTTCGCTTTCCGCTATTTCGATCACGTCGCCCGCGAGAGCGGGATGATTGACGCCTTTAGCAATTTTTAGCCCCGCCCCACCACATCCCCACAACCACCGCCGCCAATAATCGCCCCGGCGACAAACTCCACAAAAAGTGATCGAACATCCCGATCACCATCAGGCCGATCAGCGCGGAGGCGAATACTGATCCGGCAATGGACTGGCCGCGCACGCGCCAGGCTTGCCACAGCACGATCACCCCGATCAGGATCACCGCCGCCCCGCCGCCGACTCCCGTTTCCGCCGCCGCCAACAGCGGCACGTTGTGAACAGGTTCGGGTGTGAGAGTCGTGGTCGCCGACAACGTCGGCACGAAGCCCCCGGCCCCCACGCCGTTCAATGGATTGTTTTTGATGAACGTGATTGCCAGCCCGGCCAATGCTTGTCGATCACTGATCGAAAAGGACTCTTGAGGCGATCCGGCATTCGCGGTCACGCGAGTCAAAAACAATGGCGCGAGCGCAACCGCCAGCGCGACACTGACAACGGCGGCCACACCGCCGGCTATCGCCCCGCGCCGCCGCGCCGGAGGCGGCAGCAGAACAATCACGCTCGCCAGCAATGCCGCGCCCGCCAACCAGCCTGCCCGCGAAAACGTCAGCGACAAAGCGGCCGCGCCGAGCGCCAACGGCCACAGCCAGCGGGCGCGCCCCGTTTGGGTGTAACCTATGAACGGCCCGGCCATGGCAACAACCAGATAACCCGCCAGCAGATTCGGGTGCGGCAGTGTGCCGTATGCTCTCAGCCAACGCGCCCCGTCGGCCATGCCCACCACGCTTGCGCCAATCGTCGCCGCCGTTTGCAGGCCGGGCCACTTCAACCCCGGCATCATCGTCCATTCAGTCGTTTGGGTAGCGGCTTGAATCAAGGCCAGCAACGATTGAATCGCCAACCCAATCGTCAGCGCGCGGGCAATAGATTGCCAGCCGCCATTTTTCGCCGCCCGCCCCACCGCCCAGGCCACAACCCCCATTGCAGCCAAATGAAGCGTGAAACTCAATGAGAGCCAGGGATCAATCGAAGCGGGGATGCTGAGGAGGGAGAAGAGGAGTATTGCCGCAAAAGACAGGGAGACAGGGAGTGAAAGTGTGGGTGTGTGGGGGTGTGGGAGTGGGGGCGAGTCGGAGTTCCTTGAGTTCCCTGAGATCCTTGATTTCCTTAGGCATCCAAAAATCACAAATAATGCCATCGCATCAGCCAGAAAAAAAAGACCCGACGTGTAAGTGAAATATACCCCGGCGTGAGGCCTCGACCACAGAGGAGCGTAATACCAGAACGGCCAGGAGATAAAAAGCAAATCCCAAAAACCAAATCCCAAGAACCAAATCCCGTAGGAGCGGGTTGTACCCGCGATGGGGTTTGTACGCGCGATGGGGCGTTCACCCATAACTCCGTAGGAGCGGGTTGCACCCGCGATGGGGTTTGTACCCGCGATGGGGTTTGTACGCGCGGCGAGCAGCGCCAGGGCAAGCGTGATCAGCGGAGCAACGCCCCACCAAATCGCGGCGACCCCCACCCCGCTCCCTCCCCTGTTGGTGTCGTTCCAACGGGGGAGGGCCGGGGTGGGGGCAGTGGGGTTTCGCCACACTTCCACGCCCGGCACGATCACTCCCTCCAGCCTCCACCCCGCTCGCGCCAACACCGGCACGTAATCTTTGTGCGCCACGAAGGCCCAGCGCACACCCCACTCACCCGCCCGATCCAGAAACGGCGCAACCGCCTCCGCGCCCAGCGGATTCCATATCACGCCGTCCAGTGTTCCTAAACCGCTCCGCCGCAACTCGGGCAGCTCCCGCGCCGTGAAATACGCGCCGTCAATGGTCGCCGCGTCGGTCAGCACCGACAGTTTCGCCAATTGATCGCCAAAACCAAAAGTGAAGTAGCGCTCATCGCGGCGGATCGGATCGTTCAAGAACTTAGCAACGGTCGCAAGATCGCGCGCGGGTGGTTGCGAGCGCGCCAGCACGGCGGCAAATGCGGCAAAGAGGCAGAA
>CAYYCF010000233.1:0-4249 GCA_964470235.1 uncultured Anaerolineales bacterium
CGGGGGGCAATCGCACAGGCAGTTATCAATTCGGCGATTTGCCAAACACACGTCTGTCGCCACGCGCCCTCCTCGCGTTGGCCACTGCCCCGCGCTGCGCGTTTCCACCATCGCGGGGCATTTTCTTTTTGTTGGGATGATTATAACGCTTGGTGCGAGTTGCGCAAAAGGTGTCCGGGTCTTAGAGTACGCGTGTCACCCGGACTTACGCCCGGAGCGCGCCCATGGACCAAGACACCTTTCTGACCACAGTATACGTCACCGCCGACGATTATTGCAAAGCGCACGCGATTGACTGGCCGATCTTGCCCGGACCGACGCCCAGGCTGAGCGCGAGCGAACGCCAGATCGAAACCACGCTGGGCGTCGCCCGCGCCGTCAAGAAAGTAGCCGGCCAGAAAATTGAAGCTGCGGTCGAGATGGTCGCCGCATCGGTGGGGATGGTAAGAGCTTCCGCCTGAACGATGTAGGTCTTGTTCAGCCGTAGGCCGACGCTGAGGTACAAGCCCGCGACAGCCAGAATGATCAGGACAACCAGCCCGCCGATCACGATGCCGACCCATTTTAGAATGTTGCGCATGAGATTATCCTCCACTGATGTAATGAGAGATTTCGACAGCTACACTTTACGGCGGGAGATGTCCCGCTGTCATGGGGCCGGTGTCCCGATTAATGTCCCGATGAGGTCACATATGAAGACCCCGGCAGTGCGTTCTGTCTTTTCGAGAAGTTGCCAAATCACGATTTCGCGTTATCATGTGTCGGGGGCGGCGATTCTTTCAGGGGGCTTACGGTAGGTTTATTAGATGAAGATCAACATTCTCGGCGGCGGCCCGGCGGGGTTGTACTTCGCCATCCTTATGAAAAAACTCGATCCCTCTCACGAGATCGACGTGATCGAACGAGACGGCCCGAACGATACCTTCGGCTGGGGCGTGGTGTTCTCGGAAACCACGCTGGATAACTTCGGCCAACAAGATTTGGAAACTTACGAGGCGTTCATCAAGAACTGCGAAATGCGGAACTTCGTCGTGGTCAAGCACAAGGGCGAAACCATCCACATCGCCGGAAACCCCATCGCCGGGGTGTCCCGCCTGCGCTGGCTGCAAATTTTACACGAACGCTGCCGTGAACTCGGAATCCATCTGCGCTTTCACACTAACGTCTCCAACGTGGCGGATTATTCCGATTGCGATCTGCTCGTCGGCGCGGACGGGGCCAACAGCCTGGTGCGCAAAACCTATGAGCCGTTTTTTCTTCCGTTAATCGAAATCCGGCAAAACAGGTTTATCTGGCTGGGAAGCGAGCAATCATTTGACGGCCTGACGATGATCTTCAAGCAGACCGAAGCCGGGCTATTCATTTCCCACTCGTACCGGTTCAGCCAAACACACAGCACGTTCATTGTCGAGTGCCCGCCCGAAACGTGGTTGAAGGCCGGGTTCGAGAGCATGTCGGACGATGAAACGTGCGCCTATTTGGCCGGCGTATTCGAAGACGATCTGGGCGGCAAGCCGCTGCTCTCCAACAATTTTGTGCGCTGGCTCAACTTTCCGCTCGTCAAAAACCGGCAATGGCATCACAGAAACATTGTGCTGTTGGGCGACGCGTTGCACACCGCGCATTTCTCTATCGGCTCCGGCACGAAGCTGGCCATGGAAGATTCGATTGCATTGGCCGATTGCTTCAAACGCTGCGGCGCGGTGGCCGAGTCCTTGCCGGAATTCCAGCGGGTGCGCAAGCCGGTGGTGGATCGGTTTCAGGCGGCGGCGGTGCGCAGTCTGTCGTGGCTGGAAGATGTCAAGGAGAATCTGCATCTCGATCCCGTTCCCTTCACTTACAAGTTGATGACGCGGAGCAAGCGCGTGGGGTTCAACCGCATCAAACGCGCCGACCCGGAGTTCGCCGCCCGCTACGAGGCCTGGCGCAAAGGCCAGCCGCAAGCCGGGCCCATACCGGACGAGTACCTTGATCTGTTTCAAAAGAAGACCTTCGGTCACTTGTCCACGCTCATGCCCGACGGCACGCCGCACGTCACCTCGGTGTGGGTGGACTACGACGGCCGGCACGTATTGATCAACTCGGCGCGGGGGCGGTTGAAGGATCGCAACATGGAACAGCGGCGGCACGTGGCGTTGGAGATCACCGACCCCGACAACCCCGACCGTTACGTTGCGGTGCGCGGCCCGGTGGTGGAGATCACCGAAGCCGGCGCAGACGAGCATCTCGACAAACTGGCGCAGCGCTATTTGGAGAAGGACGCCTACCCGCCGGGCATGCGCTTCCCGGGCGAAGTGCGGTGCATTTACAAAATTGAGCCAAAGCACGTTACAACCTGGAACCCGTTCGGATGATTTGATCCACGAAGTCACCAGACGTTGTTGATCCACGAAGTCACACGAAGAAACACGAAGAAGAAAGAGAAGGGGGAAGAGGCGTATGACTGAGTTGCTCTTCAAAGACGAGGTGTATGCCATTATTGGCGCGGCGATTGAGGTTCACAAAGTATTGGGTCCTGGATTTCTGGAGGCCGTGTATCAGGAGGCTACTGAAATCGAATCGACCACACGCGGCCTTCCGTTTGAGCCGCGAAAGAGATTGAGAATTCGCTACAAGGATCGCGTGCTTGAAAAGGAATACGAAACCGATCTGGTTTACTATGAGAAAATCATCGCAGAGTTGAAGGCGCTGGATCAACTAACCGGCCGAGAGGAAGCGCAATTGCTGAATTACTTGAAAGCAACCGGACTGCGCGTCGGCTTGCTCATCAACTTTGGGAGTCACGGCAAATTGGAGTGGAAGCGCCTGGTCTATTGACTCAAGCCACCTTCGTGTCTTTCGTGGATTAAGAATCGTCTAGCCTTTTGAATCACATCACCTTCGTGTTCCTTCGTGTCCTTCGTGGATAAACATACGTCTGGTCTATCAATTTCCATCACCTTCGTGTTCCTTCGTGTCCTTCGTGGATGAAGAAATGGCCGATCAATATCTATTCTCAATCGAAAACTCCATCGCCACCATCACCCTCAACCGCCCGGAAGTGCTGAACGCGCTGACACTTGAGACTTATGCGCAACTGCGCGATCTGTTTGAATCTCTGCGCGAGGATGAGGGCGTGAAAGTGGTGATCATCACCGGCACGGGGCGCGCGTTTTGCTCCGGCGGCGACGTGCACAAGATTATCGGCGTGGTGCTGGATCGCGACATGCGCGGGCATTTGGAATTCTGCCGCATGACGGGACATCTCGTCCGCAACATGCGGATGCTCGACAAGCCCATCGTCGCCGCCGTCAACGGAATGGCGGCCGGCGCGGGCGCGGTGATTGCGCTGGCATCCGATTTGCGGATCGTTTCCGAAGAGGCAAAGTTCGCGTTTCTGTTCACGCGCGTCGGCCTCACCGGCGCGGACATGGGCGCGGCGTTCCTGCTTCCGCGCGTGATCGGGCAAGGGCGGGCGATGGAACTGCTGATGCTCGGCGACGACGTGGACGCGGCGGCGGCGGAGCGGTTCGGGTTGGCGAACCGCGTCGTCCCGACAGAGCAAGTCCTGCCTACGGCGCGCCAGTGGGCGGAGCGCCTCGCCGCCGGGCCGACGCTTTCGCTCGGCCTGACGAAAATGATGGTGAACAATGAGTGGAACATGGACTTGCTCAGCGCGTTGGAGGCCGAAGCGCAAGCGCAAGCCTTAATGATGATGGGCGCAGATCACCGCGCGTTTTACGAGGCATTCAAAGAGAAACGCAAGCCCGAATTCAGAGGAAGATGACTTGATCCACGAAGTCACACGAAGGAACACCAAGGGGCTTCTTCGTGTGTCTTCGTGTCCTTCGTGGATCCATTTCTTGAAAACCATGACCAAACATATTATTACTCCGCCCGCTCTCGCCAAACCCTCCGGCTATGCCAGCGGCATCCTCACTGACGGCGGCCGCCTGCTTTTCCTGGCCGGGCAGACCGGCATGGGCGCAGACGGACGTATTATTTCGCCGGGCGATCTGGTCGCCCAGTTCACGCAGGCGCTCACTAATTTGAAAGCCGTCGTCGAAGAAGCGGGCGGCCAAATGACCGACATCGTCAAGCTCACGTTGTTCGTCACCGACAAAGTCGGCTACGTTGCCAACCTCAAACCCATCGGCGCAAGCTACCGCAACTTTTGTGGCCGATATTATCCAGCGATGACGCTGGTCGAAGTCAAGAGTCTATTCGATGATCAGGCCATGATTGAAATTGAAGGATTGGCTGTGATTGA
>CAYYCF010000234.1:0-4235 GCA_964470235.1 uncultured Anaerolineales bacterium
TCCGACCAGCGACTATTTGGCTGGGCATCACCGGCTTCGGGCCGGAGTGCGACGAGGCGGCCTACGATCCGATTTTGCAGGCGCGCGCCGGTTGGATGGAACTGACCGGCGAGCCGGACGGCGACCCGCTGGTGTTCGGCCTGCCGATGGTTGACCTGGGCGCGGCGGAACATGCCTACGGCGCGGTGATGAAGGCGCTGTATCTTCGCGCGACAACTCCCCTCTCCCGCGAGGCGGGGGAGGGGCCGGGGGTGGGGGCCGGAAGCCGGATTGATATTTCGATGTTCCGCTCGGCGGCGGCGTGGATGGCCAGCCCGCTTATGCTCACCGCGCTGGGCGAGCGCGTGACGCGGCGCGGCAACACGCACCAGTTCTTCGCGCCGGTGTCCGTGTATCCTACACAAGATGGATTCGTTTACATCGCCGTCGGCAATGATCGACAGTGGGAAGCGATCACCCGCCTGCCCGGATTTGAGTCGCTGGCCGACGAATCCTATCAACACAACGCCGGGCGCATTGCCGATGTTCACCGCCTCAACGGGCGCCTGGCCGATTGCACGCGAACACTGGCGACAGAGACGCTCATCGCCGCGCTCAACGGAGCCGGCGTGCCGGTGGCTAAAGTGAATACGTTGAATGACGTGCTGGAAGAGCCGGTGTTGAAAACGCATCTGGCCCGCGCCCGCGACGTGCGAACCGGCACGGAAGTGATCCTGCCACCGGAGGCCGAAGTGGGCGACGGCGAATCGCCCGCGCTCTCCTTCCCTCCGCGGCACGGCGAGCACAACGAATTGATATTCAGAGAAGTACTGGGGATGGATCGAGTTCGATACTTGGATTTGAAGGAACGCGGAGTAATCTGATGCGCTTTTGTGCGTGTTTACCGTGTGGTGTGTCTGCGCCGCCAGCCCATTGAATCGCTGAGTCGCTGAAAACACTGAACGCGCTGAAAGCGGTCGATTGCCCGCAGAGACCCTCAGTGAAATCGGTGTTTTCAGCGTTTCAGCGGTTCTATAGCTCTCACGGTAAACAAGTACGCGCTTTCGATACTTTGTAATTACAAAAGGAGAACGCCGTGTCCGTTGACCACATCAAACAATCTATCGAAGGCGTGATCGGGTACTACAAAGAGAATCCCGACAAGGCGCGTTCCGCCGATAAACCGGCGACGGCAGTTGTCGAAGACGGATTGCGCTGTCGGGCGAGTGGGCCCAACGATTGGACACTGGTCAGTGACATGCCGAAAGGAATCGGCGGGGGCGGGTCTGCGCCATCGCCAGGCTGGTTGATGCGCGCCGCGCTCGCCAATTGTGAAGCGACCGTGATCGCCATGCGCGCGGCGCAGTTGGGCGTGGCGCTCACGACGCTCGAAGTGACCGTCGGCAGCAATTCGGACGATCGCGGATTGTTGGGCATGGACGACGCCATCCCCGCTGGGCCGCTGGACGTGGGCATCCGCGTGCGCATTGGCGCAGACGGCGCATCGCCGAAGCAGTTGCGCGAGATTGTCCGATGGGCCGAGCGTTGCTCGCCGGTCGGCGACGCGATCCGGCGGGCAGTGCCGACGAGAGTTGACGTTGAAGTCGCGTAATGGCGAATCGATCGTCTCACCGCCGGGATCACGGAGAACGCGGAGCCGCTTATTCTTCTCTGCGCCCTCCGCGTTCTCTGCGGTAAAAACATAAGGAACGTTTCATGCGCCTCGGCATTGACATCGGCGGCACGTTCACCGACTTTGTGTTGCTGGACGATGCAACCGGACAGGCCCACACCTACAAGTGCCTGACCACGCCGCGCGACCCCTCGGATGCCATCGAGGAAGGGGTGCGCGCGTTGGCGAGTCAAGCGCCCGATCACGTCGAGCGGTTGGAAGAAATTATTCATGGCACGACGCTGGTCATCAACGCCATCATCGAGCGCAAAGGGGCGCGCACCTGGCTGATCACCACGCAAGGTTTCCGCGACGTGCTGGAGCTGGGGCGCGAGATTCGCTATGCTCCGTATGATGTCTTCGCCGAAGTCCCCGAGCCGCTCGTGCCGCGCCGCCGCCGGCTGGAAGTGAACGAGCGCCTCCGCGCCGATGGGACTGTCGTGAGGCCGCTCGACGAATCCGAAGCGCGGGCGACGGTGCGCGCGCTGAGGGGCATGGGCGTCGAGTCCGTTGCCGTCTGCCTGCTCAACTCGTTCGAGAATCCGGCGCACGAACTCGCCCTCAAGCGAATCATCGGCGAAGAATTCCCCTCGGCCTCCGTTTCAATCTCCTACGAAGTCCTGCCGCAAATCCGCGAGTACGAGCGCACCAGCACCACCGTCACCAACGCCTACGTCAAACCGCTCACCGAGAAATATCTGCGCGCGCTCTACAACCGGCTGGCCGCGCTCGGCTTTCGCGGGCGGCTGTTCATCATGCTCTCCAGCGGCGGCGTCACTTCGGCGGAAACCGCCGCCGAGTTCCCGGTGCGCATCATCGAGTCCGGGCCGACGGCGGCAGTCATCGCCGGGCAATATTACAGCCGCCTCTTCGACCTCCCCGAAATGTTCTGCTTCGACATGGGCGGCACCACGGCCAAGTCGTGTTTGATTCAGGGCGGCATCGCCGGAGTGGTGCCGACGTTTGAAGTCGGGCGGGTGCAACGCTTCATGAAAGGGAGCGGCCTCACCATTCAAGTGCCGGTGGTGGACTTGATGGAGATCGGCGCCGGCGGCGGGAGCATCGCCCGCATGAGCCGCCTCGGCACTCTGCAAGTGGGGCCGGAGAGCGCGGGCGCGGAGCCTGGGCCGATCTGCTACGGGCGCGGCGGAGTCGAGCCGACTGTCACCGACGCCGATTTGTTGTTGGGCTACCTCGACGCCGACTACTTCCTCGGCGGGGCAATGAAGTTGGACGCAGAGGCCGCGCGGCGCGGCATCGAGGAGTGCGTCGCCAGGCCGCTCGGTGTGTCGTACATTCAAGCCGTGTGGGGCATTCACGATCTGATCAACGAGACGATGGCCGCCGCCGCCAAGACGCACATCGCCGAACGCGGCGGCAACCCGAAAGTCGTCACCCTCGCGGCCTTCGGCGGTGCGGGGCCGGTTCACGCCTACGGCCTGGCGCGCAAACTCGGCGCGCCGCGCCTCATCGTGCCGCCCAACGCCGGAGTCGGTTCGGCGCTGGGATTCTTCACCGCGCCGCGTGCCTTCGATCTGGTTCGCAGTCACAAAGCGCCCGTGCTGTCGGCGGACTTTGCGGAGATTGAAAAGCTGTTCCGAGAAATGGAGGCCGAAGGGGAGCGCACATTGCGGAAGGCCGGCGCGGAGGAAGCCATCGGGTTTTCTCGTTCGGTGGATGCGCGCTTCATCGGGCAGGGGTCGGAAACCAACTTGCCGATTCCCGAAAGCGACTTCACTACTCTGACTCCCACCGACATCCGCCGCCGTTTCGACGAAACCTACAGCCATTTGTACGGGCGCACGTATTCCGAATCGCCGGTCGAGTTCGTCAACTTCCGCGTGCGCGCCAGTTTGCCGGTGCGCCTGCTGAAACTGGCGCGACTGCAAAAAAAGAGGGGCCACATTCGAGAGGCGATCAAAGGCGAGCGGCAGGCCTTCTCCGGCCTCGCGCGCGACTTCATCCCGTTCACCGTTTACGACCGTTACAAGTTGTTCCCCGGCGCGACCTTCTCCGGCCCGGCCATCGTCGAGGAACGCGAGTCGACGGTCATCGTCGGGGAAGATGCTGAGGTGAAGGTGGATGAGTTTGGGTTCTTGTGGATTACGATGTAGGTGAAGGGCTATAATTGCCTTTGAAGGAGAGGTTTGCAATGAGCAAGAAAGAAAGAGTCGTTCAACGAACTGAGTACCCTCACATCGTAAGAGTTGATGGCGTTCTAGGCGGAGAAGCCATCATCGAAGGCACGCGCATCGCCGTGTGGCACATCGTCGGCTATTACTACAAGGTAGGCATGTCCGTTGAAGACATTCTGGCCGAGTGGAACTATTTGAATCCGGCGGCCATCTTCAGCGCGCTTGCGTATTATCACGACCACAAGGCGGAAATAGACCAAGTGCGTGAAGATAATAGTTACGAGCGCTGGCAAGAGGAGCATCCAGTCCGTGCCGCCGCCTAAACTCCACCTCAATGAGCATGTCTCGTGGCGCATTGCGGAACAGTTGCGAAAACTTGGCTTTGATGTCACATCCACGCTTGAATTGGGAATGGTGAATGAAGATGACGACGTTCAGTTGGCGTTTGC
>CAYYCF010000235.1:0-4204 GCA_964470235.1 uncultured Anaerolineales bacterium
CCGTGATTCCGATCGCGGCTGTGATAGGCTGGCTCGGCCTGCGAGGCGGCTAGAAGCAGATTCGGATTTAGCGAACAAAGGAGACTTCGATGAATGACTTTCAACGAATCGGAGGGTGGTGCGCCATCCTGTTTGGAATCGCGGTGGTTGTGGCTTTCAGTTTGGAAATCCCAACCTTAGCCGCCATGCCGGCAGATGCCATGCAAATCGAGAATTCTGCAGGTAGGCTGGCTGTGGTGGGCGGCATGACATCGGCTCAACGGGCCGGGCTTGCGCTCGGGTTTGCATTTGAAACCCTCGCTGGGATCCTTATGTTCCCGGCACTCCTGGCACTGCATGCCGAGGCCAAAAATGAATCTGAGGCTCGCTCAACACTCGCGCTGGGTATGGCTGCACTCGGGATCCCCTTTTTCATGCTCTCACATTTCTCGGGGTTCTCCCTGGTGCAGATGAGCAATGGCTTTGGTAGCGCAGGCGAGGTGGTACAGGCGGCGCGAGCCGCGGCATATGGTTACGCCGAGAGGCTCAGCACCGTCTACGAACCTGTGTTTTGGCTCTTTTTCGCGTGGTCTGCCGGCGTGATGCGCGACCGCCTCTTTCCGCGCTGGCTGGCCTGGGTTGGCCTGGGGGCGGCGCTGCTGGGGGTCATTGGCACGGTCGGCGGCGTGGTCGTCCCCGTTCTAGAGTTCCTTTCGCCCATGGCCCTGCTCGTTCTGGTTGTCTGGTTCATCGGCTTGGGCGTCTCGCTGTTGCGATCTGGCCGCGCCGCCCGGTGAGAATCGCCCCGCCCGGCCCGGTTGGAGTGGGCAGCAAGTACAAGTACGACATCCCGCTGGTGATGCTGGTGTTTGCCATTCAGGAGTGGAGAAGAAGACGGTCGGCAACCAAGCAAAAAGGAAGCGCCTAACAAATCATTCCAGCGGACGGCGAAACGCGCCGCCGCTGAATATCGGATGGGCCTGATGAAATCATTCTACGAAATCACCTATCGTCACTTCCGCGCCCCGTGGGACATCGGCGCACGGGTGGAACTCGTGTCGCTGGTGGAGAGTGGGCGCATCCAACCTTGCCGCGCGATTGATCTCGGTTGTGGCGCAGGAGCGAACGCCATCTATCTCGCGCAACACGGCTTCGTTGTGACCGGTGTGGACTATGCCGAAGCGGCAATTGAAAAGGCGCGGTCGCGAGCAAAGGAAGCGAACGTGACTGTCAATTTCATCGTGGATGACCTCACGAACTTGCGCCATGTCTCAGGCACATTCGACTTTCTGCTTGACTACGGCGTGCTGGACGATTTACGCCTTCACCAGCGCGAGCCGTACCTTCGCAATATGCTTCCACTGACGCACGCGGCCAGCCTGTACTTGCTCTGGGGTTTTGAATATCCAATACGCTGGTGGGAGCGATGCGTGCCTTTCTACGACATTCCTTTCTCTCCAAGCGAGATCAAGCAGCGCTTTGGTTCGTATTTTGAGATCGAAAAGATCGCGGGGAAAGAGGATTGGTCCAAATGGCCGCCGGGTTATGCGGCTTACTTGATGACAAGAAAAGGATAACAAGATAGAAAACTGGTTCACTTCGCTCAACGGAGCGATCACACTATCAGTGGAAACATGACTCAACAAACAATCTCCGAATGGGACAACGCATATGTCCTTGCTTTGAGCGACCTGACACGGGAGCACGCGAATCGCGCGGGCGCAAAAGCTGCCAATCTTGGTGAACTGTTGCGCGCCGGCTTTCCGGTCCCCGATGGTTTTGTCCTGACCACGCAGGCTTTCGAGCGCTTTCTGCTCAACGCGGGAACTTCACCAACGGAAAATGCAAACTTGCCGCCCGATCTTGAAAGCTCGATTCGCACCGCGCTGACAAAATTCGGCGAAACCGCGCTGGCGGTACGTTCTTCGGGAGTAGCCGAAGATTTGCCCAACGCTTCGTTTGCCGGGCAGTACGAAACGGCGTTGGATGTGCGCGGTTTCGACGCGCTTGTCAATGCGGTACGTCAGTGCTGGGCTTCTGCTTTTAGCGAACGAGTCTCGGCTTATCAATCAATGAAGGGCGAGGAACATAAAGATGGGATGGCGGTTCTCGTCCAGGGTATGGTTAACGCCGACGCCGCCGGAGTCGCTTTCAGCGCGAGCCCGGTTACGGGTGACCGCGGCGAATGTGTGGTGAACGCGGTGCGCGGCTTGGGCGAGCGCCTCGTTTCGGGCGAGGCAACTCCGGACGAGTGGGCGGCGCGCGGAGACAATGTGATTTGCCGCAGCGCGCCAGAGGGCGCGATCACTCCCTCGCAGGCACGCGCAATTGTCGGGTTGGCGCGACGCGTCGAGTCCCACTTTGGCGCGCCACAGGATATCGAGTGGGCTATCGCGAACGGGGAAGTCTTTCTATTGCAGGCGCGTCCGATCACCACGTTGACTGGAGAAACCGAAAAAGAAAGCTATACATTCCCTCAAATCGCTGATCCTTCCGCGTCCGATCTCACCTGGGAATGGGATGACGGACACAGCGCAATCCCGATGTTTCCGCTTTTAGGCGACCAGGTCAATGAGGTATGGACTGGCGGCTCAAAGTATCGGGCGGGATGGCTGAAAATCCCCTACGTGGTCGAATATCGGGTTGTCAATGGCTATGCCTATTTCGTAGAACATTTCCTGAAAGCAGACGTGGCATCAGTGATTGAACAGGTGAAGCAAGCCAAGCGCGCACAGGCGCGTGTGCTCCGTGAATATTGGGACCGCGAAGTCTGGCCCGCCTACTCCGAGACCTATCAGTGGTTGCGCGACCTGCCTGTTGAGAGCGCGCCGTTGGATGAGGTCGCCACAATGTGGGATTCGTTTTGGGAACGTTCTCCGCGTTTGATGGGTCTGCATTACATGATCTCCACAGTTGTATATCAAGTGCTGAATGATCTGGTTGAACTTTACACCTCCCTGTTTGATGGAGCAGATCCGGGCAAAGCGACGATGCTTCTGCAGGGAACATCCAATGAATTACATCGCGTAAATCGGGATCTGAACGATCTCGCCGAAGCCGCGCGGGCTTCGACTGCCGTGGCAAAAACTGTCCTGGACGATCCAGGTCACGCGTTGACTACACTGAAAGCCATCCCCGAGGGGAGGAAGTTTCTCGACAAACTACACGTCTTTTTAGGCGCGCATGGACACCTAGGTCAGGGATCAATAGACATCAATTCTCCAGCCTGGGAGGACGAGCCAGCGGCCGTGCTGATCGAACTCCGCAAGCAATTACTGCACAAGGAAGAAGACCCAGAACAGCGTCGAATGCGACTCGTTACTCAAGCCGAGGCGTTTACCGATCACACGCGTAAACGATTGCGCCACCGTCCAGACGACCTGCGGAGATTCGATGATACGCTCGCGCTGGCACGCGCCGCCGCCCCTTTCAAAGAGGATCACAACTACTGGCTCGACTGCATGTTGGACACGCACACCCATCGCTTTATCACGAAAGTTGGAGGGCGTCTCGTCGCAGAAAATGTCCTTGCTGAATCGGGAGATGTTGTATTCCTGCACATCAAGGAAGTAAGCGAGGCGCTCAATCAACCGCGCGATTTGCGGCAAATAATTTCCGAGCGAAAGGCCGAGTATGCACAGTGGAAATCCCTAACCCCTCCCAAGTATCTGGGCAAAATCCCTGACCCCCCCACGAGCGCGGCTCGCGTCAATGCGAATGAACGGCAAAGCGAGGCGAATGTACTAAGGGGTATCGGCGCGTGTTCCGGGAAGGTGACTGGACCGGCGTGTGTTGTCCTTTCAACCGAAGACTTTGGGCGCGTTCAGCATGGGGACGTGTTGGTGTGCGCCTCTCCGAATCCTTCCTGGGTGGCGCTGTATGCAATCGTGTCTGGGCTCGTGACTGACAGCGGAGGCATTCTTTCCCACGCCGCAGTCGTTGCCCGCGAGTTCGGAGTGCCAGCAGTCGTGGGAACTGGAAGAGCGACGCGCCATATCCGCGACGGACAACTGGTCGAAGTGGACGGCGCCGCCGGTCGAGTGCGGCTGTTGTGAATACAGAATCATAAGGAGACAAATATGAATGATGATCGTTCCTTCCAACGCATGGCGGCAATCACCGCCATCATTTCCATGCCACTGGCGGGAGCGGCCGTTTTTCTACAGCCTGGCTTGTGAGCCGGGCGAGATCGAGCGGCGCTTCGGCGCGTACTTCGAGATTGAAT
>CAYYCF010000236.1:0-4188 GCA_964470235.1 uncultured Anaerolineales bacterium
GTCAGCCGGGGCCTCGGCGCGGGCATCATCCTCAATGGGCAGCTGCACCGCGGCGCCGGCGGCACAGCCGGTGAGATCGGCGAGACGTTCATGGTGGAGTCGACCGAAACCGACCGCGGCTGGCGCACGCTCGAAGGCTTGTGCTCGGGGCGTGCGCTGGTTCGGCAGGCCAGAGATGCCCTCGAACGCGGTGAGGCCACCTCTCTGCGCGAAGCGTGCGGCAATCGGCCGGAGGCGCTGACGTTTGAAATGATCCTCGCCGCCACTGCCGCAGGCGATCCCCTGGCCGTCCAACTCGTCCGGCGCGCCGCGAGCTACCTGGGCGTGGGGATCGCCAACGTCGTCAACACGCTCGATCTACAACTGGTCATCGTCAGCGGGATGCTGGCGCAGGCCGGCGATCTCGTGCTGGCGCCGATCCACGAGACGCTCGATCGCCTCCTTTCCCCTGTCCTGCGGGAGAAAGTCCGCGTGACCCTCGGCACATTGGGCAAACGGGCTGGAGTGATTGGCGCGGCCTGGCTCGTATTGCACAACGCGTTTGCCTCACCGCTTCAGCATGGTGAGGCGGTCTCGCTTCTTTCTTTGAGGAGGCATCCATGACTTCAATCTTGTATGTCGGTGACGGTTCGGCCCCGCTCCGCATGGTAATTACCTCGCCCTTCAGCGTCGAGTTCAAAGGCTTCGGCACGTACGTCTGGAGTGATGATTTCCTGCGAGCGCTGTCGGAGGCCGGCCACACCGTGACGCACATGCAGAATTGGGAGGCGCACGCGCGCTTTCCGCAGACGCCCGAAGAACTCGCGCAGTACGGACTGGTGATCCTCAGCGACGTGGAGCGCGATGTGCTTCTGCTCTACCCCGAACGCGAACGCGCGCCGATGGGCCGCGACCGGCTGCGCTCGATCCGCGAGTACGTGCGGGCGGGCGGCGCGCTGATGATGCTCGGCGGCTGGTCGTCGTTCACCGGGCGGCTGGCAGTCGGGATGTATCGCGGCACGCCCGTCGAGGAGGCTCTGCCGGTCGAGTGCCTGCCTGTCACCGACGACCGCGTCGAAGCGCCGGAGGGCGTGTACCCGGAGGCCGTGCAACTCGATCATCCGGTCATGCGCGGCATCCCGTGGGCGAAGTGCCCGATGTTCCTCGGCTACAACCGAGTGAAATTGAAGGAGGGCGCGACCCTGCTCGCCCGCGTCGGCGACGATCCATTCCTCGCCGCGTGGGATTTCGGCAAAGGTCGGGCCGTGGCCTTTGCCTCGGACTGTGCGCCGCACTGGGCCACAGCGTTCGTGTCGTGGCCGCACTACCCGCGCTTCTGGGCGCAGGCGGTGGCGTGGCTGACGCGCGTTGTGTGAAATGCGATGAGTGATTTTGTGTATCACCGTCCTGCCTCGCTGGTCGAGGCCGTGTGCTTGCTCGCTTCTGATCCGTCTCTCCGGCCGTTCGCTGGAGGCACGGATGTGCTCCCGCAAATGGAAGAGGGCAATCTGCGCCCGGCCGGGCTGGTGGACGTGAAGGCTATCCCAGAACTGAACGTCCTCGAGTTCGACGAGTCGCGTGGACTGCGCCTCGGCGCGGCTGCGCCCCTCGACCGTGTTCTGCAATTCAGCCCGGTGCAGGAGCGCTATCCAATGCTTGCCGGGGCCTGTGCGTTGATCGGCTCGGAGCAGATCCGGGCGCGCGCCACCGTGGGCGGTAACCTGTGCAATGCCGCGCCCTCGGCCGACACCGCGCCCCCGTTGCTGTGTCTGGGTGTCCAACTTTCGATCGCCGGGCCAGAAGGTGAACGAAGACTTCCGCTGACCGGCTTCTTCCTCGGCCCCGGCCAAACTGCGCTCCGTCCGGGTGAGTTGTTGGTCACAATCGAAGCGCCGCCTCCGGCGCATCGCTCGTCAGGCGCGTATCTCCGGCACACGCCTCGTGCAGAAATGGACATCGCAGTCGTGGGCGTTGCCGCGCTGGTGGTGATGGACGACGATGGGCGCACGTGCCGCGAGGCGCGCATCGCTCTCGGCGCAGTTGCACCCACGCCGATCCGGGCGAGAGAGGCCGAAGGAGTTTTGGCCGGGCGAGAATTGACCGACTCTGCGATGGCGCAGGCGGCGGATGCGGCGCGAACGGGGGCGAAGCCGATTGACGACGTTCGCGGCGCGGCGTGGTTCCGGCTGGAACTGGTCGGCGTGCTGACGGAACGAGCGTTGCGGCTGGCGGGCGCACGTTGCAGAGGCGAAGCACGCTTCGCCCCCACCGCCCGGAGGGCGGCATGAGCAAAGTGTCAATCCGCCTCACCGTCAACGGGCGAGAATACGCCCGCGAAGTCTTGCCGCGCCAAACACTGCTTGGCCTTCTGCGCGACGGCCTCAGCCTCACCGGGACGAAAGAAGGTTGCGGCAATGGCAACTGCGGCGCATGCACTGTCATCCTGAATGGGGCGGCGGTCAACTCGTGTTTGGTTTTGGCTGCCGAGGCCGACGGTGCGCGGGTGATGACCATCGAAGGACTTGCAGAGGATGGGCGGTTGCATCCACTTCAACGCGCATTCGTCGAATGCGGCGCGGTGCAGTGCGGCTTCTGCACGCCGGGCATGATTCTCGCCGCCAAAGTATTGCTCGACCGAAATCCACAGCCATCCAAAATCGAGATCGGCCGCGCGCTGGCCGGCAACCTGTGCCGCTGTACCGGGTACGACCGCATCGTGACCGCCGTTTGCCGGACGGCCGACGTAGGGGCGAGTCCTGCAGTCGCCCAGGAGCAACTGCCCACGCCGAGTCTGATCGGGCGGAGCGTGCCCCGCATTGACGCGGTCGAAAAAGTGACCGGCGCGGCGCAGTACGCGGCCGACATTCAGATCGAAGGTGCGCTCGTCGGCAAGATTCTCTTCTCGCCGCACGCCCACGCGCGCATCGTGCGCATTGATACGACCCGTGCGAAGGCGTTTCCTGGCGTGCGCGCCGTGATCACCGCCGCCGACTTCGCGCTTCACCGCTTCGGCCTGCGGGATGACCGCGAGGCCCTCGCTCGCGCTAAAGTGCGCTTCACCGGCGATCGCGTGGCCGCTGTCGCCGCCGACGATGCCGAAACCGCTGAGGCCGCACTGAAATTGATCGAAGTCGAATACGAACCGCTGCCGGGCGTGTTCGATCCGCTCGAAGCCATGCGGCCTGATGCGCCGGTTGTGCGCGAAACCGAACGCAGGGCACCCGCAGAGGACGCCCCTACCGACGACCCAACGCCCGGCCCGAATGTCGGGGGGCGGACAATCTGTGAGATCGGTGACGTGGAACGAGGCTTTGCCGAGGCCGATCTGATTTTCGAGGACACGTTCGTCACACAACGCGCACATCAAACCTATCTCGAACCACGCGCGTGCCTCGCCCGGCCCGAAGCCGATGGCGGCACCACGCTCTGGACGAGCACGCAGAGTCCGTTTGGCGCGCGCGCGAGCGTGGGCAGGATTCTCAACCTGCCGCTCCATCGCGTGCGTGTCATCCCGATCGTGGTGGGCGGTGCGTTCGGCGGCAAGATTGACGTGCTGCTCGAACCGATCGCCGCGCGGCTGACGCAACTGGCTGGCCGGCCGGTGAAGATGGCGCTCTCCCGGCGAGAGGAGTTCGTCGCTTCGCAAACGCGCGGGCGCAACGTGCTGTCTCTCAAAACCGGCGTCAAGCGCGACGGAACGATCGTCGCCCGTGAGGGGCGCTTCATATTCGATATGGGCGCGAGCGGTGACGACAGCGATTTCCTCACGTACCTCGGCAACGGCGCATTCCGAACGCCAAATGTGCGGCTGACCGGCATTTCGGTGTACACCGATCACATCACCACCAGTCCGTTCCGCGCGCCCAAAGTGCCGCAACTCATGTTTGCCCTCGAATCGCAGATGGATCGCATCGCCCGCGCACTCGGCCTCGACCCGCTGGAGACACGCTTGAAGAACGCGATTGCCAAAGGCGACGCTTGGCCGAACGAAATGCCCGTCGGGGCCGTGGCGATCCGCGAGACATTGGAGCGCGCCGCCGAACACGCGGGGTGGGCCGACCGCCGACGCCGATCCGGCCCGACGCCCGATGGCGCGTTGATCGGCTGGGGCCTCGCCTGCGCGCCGTGGCCGATCTGGATGGGCTCGACCTCGACGGCTGACCTGATCGTCAACGACGACGGCTCGGTCGTCGTCGTGACCGGCGTGGT
>CAYYCF010000237.1:0-2625 GCA_964470235.1 uncultured Anaerolineales bacterium
GCCCTTACGCAGAACTCGCAACCGTTCTTCACGCTGGGCACGCAGTGGAGCGGCTGGATTATCCTCGCCATCCTGGCCGTCGGTCCCTCGCTTGCCGGGTTCGGCTTGTATACGATGAGTTTGCGTTATTTGCAGGCCAGCACGGCCGGGCTGATCGCTTCACTCGAACCGGCGCTCACGGCGATCATGGCCTTCTTCATATTGCGCGAGACGATGAACGCACTGCAATGGCTGGGCGCGGGACTCATTCTGGCGGCAGTGGTCATGGTGCAGGGAGATAAAAAATGACTCCCAAGTTTAATCTCTGGCTCGAATCGGGTGGCGAAGTGACGTTCTCCACGTGGCGCGTGGCTCTGCTCAAAGCGGTGGGCGAGACCGGATCGATCAGCGCGGCGGCGCAACACATGGGCGTGCAATACCGCACCGCGTGGCAGAAGATCAACGAAATGGAAACGCGCTTGGGTGTGAAGTTGGTCGAAACGCAGGTCGGCGGCCAGCGCGGCGGCGGCGCGCACCTGACCAGAACCGCTCTTGACTATCTCGACAAGTTCGCCCGTTTCAATGCCGCCATCCAGGAGACTGTCAATGCGAAATATCTTGAAACATTCGGCAGTTAATGGCTATCCTGGCGTCCTTCGCGCCTTCGCGGTTTTCTCACTGCTATCCGCCTGCGCCGCCCCGTCAACGTCCGTGCCTCAGGCCCCGCGCGCCCTCATCGTGTTCGCGGCTTCGTCGCTTCTCGACGCCTTCAACGAGATCAAATCGGGATTTGAATTGACTCACCCAGGCGTCACCGTCCTTTTCAATTTCGACGGATCGCACAGCTTGCGCGCGCAGTTGGAGATGGGGGCCGCCGCCGATGTGTTCGCCCCGGCCAACCAGAAAGAAATGGATTCCGTCATCGCCGCCTCGTTGGCCGGAAGCGGAGCGGCGAGTGTGTTTGCCACCAATCAACTCGTCGTCATCACTCCGGCGAATGGCGGCCAACCTGCCAACGTTCAATCACTGGCCGACCTGGCGCGGCCGGGCGTGGCGCTGGTGTTGGCCGCCGAGGACGTGCCGGTAGGCGACTACGCCCGCGCATCGCTGGCCAATCTTGAATCACAATTTGGCCCTGGCTACAAAGATAACGTGCTGGCGAACGTCGTTTCGAGTGAAGACAACGTCAAACAGGTTGTGGCCAAAGTGCAATTGGGCGAAGCCGACGCGGGGATCGTCTATACGACCGATGCCGCCGCTACGCCGGGCCTCACGTCGATCACCATCCCGGCCGAGTACAACGTGACAGCCAGGTATCCCATTGTCGCGCTGTCGAATGCGCCTCAGCCCGAACTCGCCGCCGAATTCGTCACGTACGTTTTGTCTGCGGATGGGCAGGCGGTGTTGAAGAAATGGGGTTTTGGCCCTGCCACCCCGTGACTGGCAACGGATTTTGTATTCGCTTCGCGTGTAGCGGATAACGCGCATCCATCGCATCCATCCGCTACATCCGATATGCCGTAGGCCATCCGTTGCCACACTCTATGCGCCACCGATCCGTCTGGCTCTTCATCCTCCTCGGAAGTATTCTTGTTTTCCTGCTGGCCGTGCCGCTGGCGGCGCTGGTCTGGCGCGCCGCCTCTGCGAACTTCATGGTCAGCCTCGTTGCGCCTACGGCGTTCTCTGCTTTCAAAATCAGCCTGACCACCAGCGCCGTCAGCACGCTCATTGTCATCGTTACCGGCACGCCGCTGGCTTACGGCTTGGCGCGTTGGCGTTTCAAAGGCCGCGCGTTGCTTGAGCTGTTGATCGATCTGCCGGTGGTGCTTCCGCCTGCCGTAGCCGGCCTGGCCCTGCTCATCGCCTTCGGGCGGCGCGGCGTGTTCGGCCCGTTGCTGGCCACAGCCGGAATTACCCTTCCGTTCACGACGGCCGCCGTCGTCATCGCGCAAATGTTTGTGTCGGCGCCGCTATACGTGCGCGCCGCGCGCATCGGCTTCGCCGGAATCGATCACCAGCTTGAAGAGGCGGCCATAACGGAAGGCGCAAATCAGTGGCAATTGCTCCGGTACGTTATGCTGCCGCAAGCGGGCCGCGCGCTCCTCAGCGGCGCAATTCTGTGCTGGACTCGCGCGCTCGGCGAATTCGGCGCGACGATTCTATTTGCGGGCAATCTTGAAGGCCGCACGCAGACAATGCCATTGGCGATATACCTCGGCCTGGAGCGCAACCTGGGCGTTGCCCTGGCGCTGTCGGCGTTGTTGCTGATCGTCTCAGTTTTGTTGTTGGCCGTGTTGAGGAGATTGGAGAAAGATTAGCCTGTTGACACGCCTGCTCCTCTTTGCTACACTTCCGACGCTATGACAGAAAATCATAGCGACCTTAGACAACCCGGAGGAGACGGTGAAACGATCAACGTTGCTTAATCTTATTTTGCTCACGGCGCTTGTGCTCGGCGCGTGCGCGCCCGCCCCGGTGACGGCGATTCAGCCAACGGCTGTTTCTGCGCCGACCACACCGACTCAACCTCCGTTCACTCGTGTCCCCACCGGGCCAGTATCCACCGTCGCAGCGGAATCCCCAACGGCCACCGCCGCATCGGTGACATCTGGGACCGAGCCGCCAACCGCGCCGCCTCCCTCCCCA
>CAYYCF010000237.1:2725-4187 GCA_964470235.1 uncultured Anaerolineales bacterium
CGAACGTGAAATACGAGCTCGCCCAACGCTTCATCGAATGGATTACCTCGCCTGCGATCCAACGGCGCATTGGCGACTACGGCAAAGACAAGTTCGGGCAGTCGTTGTTCTACCCTTCTTCAGGTTCGTGATCTCCATCATCACCCTCTCCCTGGTCGTCTCCGGCGTGGCGCTGGCAATTGCCAGCGCCCTCGGCATTCCGGCTGGCGCGGCGTTGGCGCTGCGCCCGGTGCGCGGACAGCGGGTGATCGTGTTGTTGATCTACACCGGCATGGGCCTGCCGCCCGTCGTCGTCGGGCTATTCGTTTATATCTTTCTGTCACACAGCGGGCCGCTGGGCTGGCTGAACTGGCTGTTCACGCCGTCGGCGATGATCGCGGCGCAGACGATCATTGCGCTGCCGATTGTGATCGGCTTGACGATGTCGGCGGTTGAGGGAGTCGATGCCGCGCTCCGGGTGCAACTGCGCGCCCTGGGCGCGACGGCGCGGCAGGAGATGATGACGGTGTTGAGTGAAGCGCGGTCGGGAGTGATCGCGGCCGTGGCCGCCGCCTTCGGGGGCATCATTTCCGAAGTGGGCGCGGTGATGCTGGTGGGTGGGAATATTGAAAATGACACCCGCGTTTTGACGACGGCGATTGTGCTCGAGACACGCCAAGGCAATTTTGAATTTGCGCTGGCATTGGGCGGCGTGTTGTTAGCGCTCACCTTTGTTTCAAACTATCTGCTGCTCAAGTTGTCGCGGCGCGGCGCCGTTCGATGAGGCTATGGCATCCGACCTCTATCGCCTCACCGCCGTCAAACAAATCTACGCCGCGCGCACGGTGCTGGATATTGAGGGTCTGGCTATTGGCCGCGGAGAAATCCTGTCTATCGTCGGGCCAAGCGGCGCGGGCAAATCAACACTGCTGCGAGTGCTCAATTTCCTCGAGCCGCCGACCGAAGGCGGCATTTTTTTCGACGACCGGCCGGTTCCACCGCATCCGCCGCTGGCGCTGCTCCGCCGTGTGACGACCGTCTTTCAACGGCCGGTTTTGCTCCATCGTTCCGTGCGCGCTAACGTCGCCTTCGGTCTGCAACTGCGCGGCCTGCCCGCCGACGGGCGGGTGGTGGAGGCGTTGGCCGAAGTGGGGCTGGCGGAACTGGCAAACGAGCAGGCAACGCACAAATTATCCGGCGGCGAAATGCAAAGGGTCGCGCTGGCGCGCGCCCTGGTTCTGCGCCCGGACGTGCTTCTGCTCGACGAGCCGACGGCGAATCTCGATCCGTACAACGTGGGACTGATCGAATCCATCGTGCGCGAACAAAACGCCAAGCGCGGCACGACGATTGTTCTGGTCACGCACAACGTCTTTCAGGCGCGCCGGCTGGCGCATCGTGTGGGTTTGCTGTTAGGGGGGAAACTGATTGAACTTGCGGAAACGGCGGAGTTCTTCGATCAACCCAAAGACTCGCGCACGGC
>CAYYCF010000238.1:0-2736 GCA_964470235.1 uncultured Anaerolineales bacterium
GGCGTTTCACTCTCGAGTCGGTTTGGACGGCGTGGAAGGAGTGGGAGTTTGGGCAGAAGAAAGAGCCCTCTCGCTGGTTGACCCTGTCCGCATGGCGTATTATCAGAAGAGTAGAGGCTATTTCAGTGTAATTCGGCGCCCAACACTGCGTGGAGCTGATCTGCCTCCGCTGCACTCCGGAGCCACGCTTCGCGGCCTCATCCGGCTGTCAACCCTCGCCCCTCCGCACCGCCTCCTCCCCAAACCGCTCCCGCAGCCCGTCCAGCGTTTGCTGGAGCCGCCGTTTCTTTTCCGAATCGTCGTCCAACAGACTCAACTGCCGCAGTGGCGGGCCGAGTCCGGCCACGGCGACGCCGAGCAAACGCGCCGCCAGGCCGACTCGCCATTCGTGATTGAACAACTGCTGTGCCGCCGCAAAAATTTCGTCATCCTGATCGGTCGGTTGAGTCAACGTCAATTGCCGTGAAAGGGTTGTGAAATCTGGCCAGCGCAGCTTGAGTTTCACCGTTGTGCCGCACAATTGCCCCTGGCGCAGCCGCCGGCCCACGCCCTCTGAAAGTTCGCGCAATGTTTTGCGGAGCAACTTGCCGTCGCTCACGTCACGAACAAAAGTAGTCTCTTGGCTAATGGATTTCGCCGCATGTGACGTGATCACCGGACGATCATCTATGCCCCTGGCGTGAACAAAAAACTCGCGGCCCTGCTTGCCGAAGCGCCGCGCCAGTTCCGTCTCCGGCCAGCGGGCAATGTCGCCAATGGCGTGAATGCCGAGCGCGGCCAGCTTGTCGGCGGTTTTGGGACCGATGCCCCACAGCGCGCGAGTCGGCAGGGGCGCGAGAAAGGCCGCTTCTTCGCCAGGCGGCACGACCATGATCGCGTTGGGCGATTCGTCCGAGCGCGCCGTGGCCGATTTGCCTACGTCGGTGGCAATCTTCGCCACCAGTTTGTTCGTCGCCACGCCGAGGGAACACGGCAGACCCAGTTCATTGCGAATGAGCGTCTGTATCTGCCGCGCCAACGTCTCGCCAGGTTCGGGCAAATCGCTCAGGTCCAGAAACGCTTCGTCGATGGAAATCTGCTCGACCAGCGGCGTGAGGCCGCGCAGTTTTCTCATCACCTGCTCCGACACTTCCTCGTAACGGTTGTGTCGGTGCGTGACGATGATCAGCGTCGGACAGATTTTGATTGCGCGCGACATGGGCAAGGCCGAGCGCACGCCGAACCGCCGCGCCGCGTACGAACACGACGCCACCACGCCGCGGTGCTCCGGCCGCCCGCCGACGGCAAAGGGCTTGCCGCGCAAAGTCGGATCGCGTTGTTCTTCCACGGCGCAAAAGAAGGCGTCGAGATCAAGGTGCAGAATCTTGCGAGGCATAGAATTGGCTGACGGTGTAATATACTACAGGACTTACGTAGTTGCGTAACATCCAATGGTATTGAGAAAGTATATTCTTGACAAGAAGGAAATCGTGACCCCTATTTCGAAAAACACTTATGATTTTGTCATCATCGGCTCCGGCTTCGGCGGCAGTGTGTCGGCCATGCGCCTCACCGAGAAGGGCCACAGCGTGCTGGTGTTGGAGCGCGGCAAGCGCTACCGCGACGAAGACTTCACGCCTACCAATTGGTGGGTGTGGAAATATCTCTGGCTTCCGGCCCTGCGCTGTTTCGGAATTTTGCAAATAAGCGTGCTCAACGACGTGATGATTCTGCACGGCAGCGGCGTGGGCGGCGGCAGTCTGGGGTACGCCAACGTGCTGATGGAGCCGGATGATCGCTTGTTCGAATCTCCGGCCTGGCGCGACCTGGCCGATTGGAAAACAACTCTGCGGCCCCACTACGACACTGCCCGCCGCATGTTGGGCGTGAGCCGCAACCCACGCCTGTGGCCGGCGGACGAGGCCTTGAAATCGGTGGCGGCGGCCATGAATCACGGCGGCACGTTCCAACCGGCGGACGTGGGCGTGTTCTTCGGCGAAGAGGGACAGGAGGCGCCCGATCCGTATTTCGGCGGCGCGGGCCCGGCGCGGCGCGGATGCATCCATTGCGGCGGATGTATGGTGGGATGCCGCCACAACGCCAAGAACACGCTGGTCAAAAACTATTTGTACTTGGCGGAGAAAGGCGGCGCGCACGTGCGGGCCGAGTCGGAAGTGGCCGACATCCGCCCCCTGCCCGACGGGCAGGCCGACGGCCCTTCGGCACGCTTCGCGTCAGGGCAAGCTGGGCGATACGAGATCGTCTATCGCAGTTCGACGGCTTGGTTAGTCAACCCGACTCAGTCCGTGCGGGCGCGAAACGTGATCGTGTCCGCCGGCGTGCTTGGCACGTTAAGGCTGCTCTTCAATTGCCGCGACGTGACACGCTCTTTGCCGAACCTGTCGGCGCGTTTGGGCGACATGACGCGCACCAACAGCGAATCGCTGCTCGGCGCGATCAGCCGCAGTGAGAAAACCGATTACTCGCAGGGTATCGCCATCACCTCCGTCTTTCACGCCGACGACGTGACTCGAGTCGAGCCGGTGCGCTACCCGGCGGGGTCGTCGCTGATGCGCTTCATGGGCGCGCCGTTGATCGAATCGGGCCGGACGCTCCTTTCGCGCTGGGGCAAATCGCTGTGGGAAATGTTCACTCACCCGGTTGACACCCTTCGCACTTACGTCCTGCCGGGATGGGCGAGCCGCATCACGATTTTGTTGGTGATGCAAACTGAAGACAACCGGATGAAACTGCGGC
>CAYYCF010000238.1:2836-4160 GCA_964470235.1 uncultured Anaerolineales bacterium
GGCATCAATCCGAGTCTGACCATCACCGCGCTGGCCGAGTATGCGATGAGCAGGATTCCCAAGAAGGCATAGATGGCTCTACTGAACAAAGCCCATTTGAACCGCAAAGGCGCAAAGGACGCAAAGAAAACAGAGGCCAACCTTCGCGCTCTTTGCGCCTTCGCGGTGAGATCGTGGTTTTCCAGTGTAACTCTATGATGCGCCTCCTCAAACAGTCATCTTTCCTCGCCGTTTCACTCTCGCACTTTATCGTAGACGTGTTCAACGGACAGATCGGCATCCTGCTGGCCGTGCTCAGCGTCCCATTGGCGCTCGCCAATTCAACCATCGGATTGATCGCCACGATCTATGCCATCTCCGGCGCGGTGTCGCAACCGGTTTTCGGCTGGCTGTCGGATCGATTCGGCGGGCGATGGACCACGGCCGGCGGCGTAATCTGGATGGCGGCCTGTTTCTCGCTGGCCGCCGTCACGCCGGGCCACTGGCCGCTTCTCTTTCTCGTCGTCGGCTCACTCGGCTCGGCGGCCTTTCATCCACCCGGCGCGATGAAAGCCTCGCAAGTGGGACATTTGCACATGGCCGGCCAGGCCGCGACGGCGGCTTCCATATTCTTCCTCTTCGGCCAAACCGGACTCTCGCTCGGCCCGGCCGTCGGCGGCGCGATCATCGATCATCTCGGCCTGCGCGGACTCCTGCTCGTCACCGCGCTCGGCTTGCCGATTGGGCTGTTCGCGGCCTGGGCCTTGCGCGGCGAGACGGCGTTTCAACCGGGGATGCGCCGCGGGTCGCGCGCCGAGAATGACGCGATTGACTCACAGACACAATGGATTTTGTTTTCGTTAGTGCTGCTCGTCGCCGGATTGAAAAGCTGGAGCCAACTCGCGATCACCACCTTCGCGCCAAAATTCTTTCACGATCTCGGCGTCGCGCCGACGATCTACGGCGCGATCGTGGCCGTATTCATGGGCGGCTCGGCCATCGGCGGCGTGGTCGGCGGCATGGCGGCCGATCGTTGGGGGCAGAGGCGCACGATCACGCTGGCCCTGGCGTTGAGCATCGCGCCGCTTTATTTCTTCCCGATGGCGCGCGGGCTTTGGGTTTATCCGGTCGCTCTCATGGCCGGATTCTTCAATGGCGGGCCGCACAGCGTCTTGGTCACGATGGCGCAGAAATTGATGCCGAGCAAAGCGGCGACGGCCTCGGGCATCATCCTCGGATTCATGTTCACCTCGGGCGCGGTGGGCGTATACTTCAGCGGCCTGGCCGCCGACCACATCGGCTTGATGCGCGTGCTTCAAGGCAATGCGCTGATCGCGCTGACGGC
>CAYYCF010000239.1:0-4094 GCA_964470235.1 uncultured Anaerolineales bacterium
GTCACCGGCGGCGCGGGTTACATCGGCAGCGCTACTGCCGCCGAACTGATCGCGGCCGGCCACACCGTCACCGTTTTCGACAATCTCTCTCGCGGGCATCGCGCCGCCATTCCCTCCGGCGCGCGTTTTGTCCGCGGCGATGTTGCCGACCGCATTGCCCTCGCCGACGTCTTTGCTTCACAAAAATTCGACGCCGTTCTGCATTTCGCCGCGCTCATCGAAGCCGGCGAATCAATGCAAGACCCAGGCCTGTTTTTTCGCCACAACGTCGCCTACTCCAACAACGTTATCGAAGCCGCCGCGCGCGCCGGATGTTTGCAATTCGCGCTTTCCTCCACCGCCGCCATCTTTGCCACCAGCGACAAACCGCTGAGCGAAGACTCGCCTATCGCTCCCGCCAACGTGTACGGCGAAACGAAACTGATGATCGAAACGATGTTGAAGTGGTACGGAAAGATTCACGGTTTGCGCTATGCGTGCCTGCGGTATTTCAACGCCGCCGGGGCGCAGCCGGATCGCGGCGAAGCGCACCAACCCGAAAGCCATCTCATCCCGCGCGTTCTGCGCGTGGCGCTCGGCCAAGCTGACTCCGCTGTCATCTTCGGCGCGGATTACGACACGCCCGACGGCACGTGCATCCGCGACTACATTCACATCGCCGATCTCGCGCACGCGCACGTTTTGGCCGTTGAAGCATTGAAAGATCGTTCTCCGTTGATATACAACCTCGGCAGTGGGAGCGGCTACTCGGTGCGCGAAGTGATCGAGGCCGCCCGTGCCGTCACCGGCCACCTCATCCCCGTCGTCGAACAGCCGCGCCGCCCCGGCGATGCCCCGCGCCTCGTGGCCTCTCCCGAAAAAATCCGCCGCGAACTCGGCTGGACTCCGCGCCATGCCGATCTCAAAGACATTGTCGCCAGCGCGTGGGAGTGGCATAAGAGTCATCCGCGTGGGTATGTGTGATAAACTCCTGCTCAAGGAGAGAGTACGACGATGATCGCTGTATCGCCTCGAATCGCTAGCCTGCTCAATCAAGTGGCCCCAACTCCCGACCTCGAAGCCGCATTGTGGAAGGTGTTGTCGGAGTACGTCGAATTGAAGTCGGCTCAACTGAGTCAGCAAATTGCGGGGTTCGAGTCCAAATGGGGTATGTCGTTTACTGACTTTTCTGTCCGCATCAAGAAGGGGCAGTTGAATCGGGACGCTTACTCCTATGATGTCGAAAAGGACTTTTGGGAGTGGGAGAAGGCCGCAACGCTGCTTCGGCATTACGCGGATTTAATCGCGCAGTGGGAGTGAGATTTCGAATAGTCGGTGTCTATGCCTGCAATTTATCAATACTTGACTCAATTGCCATAATAGGCTGTGGACACAAAGGCTTTTTCCTCGGAGTTGCTCTCAGCCCTGACCAAAACGGGCTTGTTTCAGCAAGTGTCGTTGAGCGTGGAAGGTCCCACTGTTGATGGACGAGCGCACATTTCGGAGAATCGTTTTCTGAATTACTACTTCAATGAGCGAACCGGCACCATGGCATTTGCGCTCATTGATAATGAAAAGCGGATCTGGGGCATTGACTTCGATAATCTACGCGGTTGGCACTCGCACCCCATAGACAAACCTGAAGAACATATTGCGATTGAGTCTCTGACTGTGGCTGAGATCGTGACTCGATTGGTAGAAGCGCTGACGAGCCAATCAGGGTGATCGTCATGCGACTCGCTATCAACGGCTGGTTTTGTGATCGCCCCGACACCGGCTCCGGCCAATACCTCTGCGAACTTCTCGCTCATCTCCCGCCGGATGTGGAAACGATCCTTGTTCTCCCGGCAGAATACTCAATACCCAATACTGAATACGCCTCACGCCTCACGCCGCACGTCTCACGGCCTCCTGTCGCTCAAAAGAATCTCGCGAAAGTCTGGTTTGAACAGATCGCATTCCCTCGCGCTTGCCGCGAACTAAACGCCGACCTCGCGCACGTTCCGTACTGGGCGCCGCCGTATTCTTCGCCCGTCCCCTTCGTCGTCACCATTCACGACATCATGCCGTTGTTGCTCCCCGAATACCGCGACACGATTCAGATGCGGGCCTATTTTTCGCTGGTCAGCGCGACGACGCGCGGCGCGGCGCACGTCATCGTGGATTCCGAAGCCTCGCGGAATGACATCCTCGATCATCTTCATCTCGCGCCGGAAAAGGTGACGGCAATTCCACTCGCCGTCGGGCCGCGGTATCAGCCCGCGCCCGATTCCGCGCTGGACGCCGCCGCGCGAGAAAAATACAATCTGCCCGACTCCTACGTTCTCTACCTCGGCGGCTTTCACCCGCGCAAGAACGCGCGCAACTTGCTGGCGGCCTGGACTTGGGCCGTCGGGCCGATTGGCGAGAACTATCCACTGGTCATCGCGGGCAAATTGCCCAAAGCGGGGGAGCGATATTTTGAAGACTTGCCGGGCTACGCGGCGCAACTCGGCATTGCCGATGCGGTGCGCTTCATCGGCGTCATTGACGAAGCCGACAAACCCTCCGTCTATCGCGGCGCGGCCTGTTTTGTCTACCCCTCGCGCTACGAAGGATTCGGACTGCCGCCACTCGAAGCGATGGCCTGCGGTGTGCCGGTTGTTACCACAGCTTTCTCCTCCATTCCCGAAGTCGTGGGCGATGCCGCTTACCTTGTCCGCGATCCTGACGATACGCGCTCGCTCGGCGCGGCCATCATCGCCGTAGTCGTCGAACCGTCACTGTCCGACTCCCTGATTGAAAAGGGATTGGCGCAGGCAAAAAAGTTCAGTTGGGAGCGCGCCGCGCGCGAGACGGTTGAGGTGTACCGGAACGTGCTATCATCGCGCTGATCGCGCGCACAGATACAGCCCGCCGAAAAAACGCGATGCGCTCTCACGCCTCACAGTTCACATCTGCCGTTTCACGATGGGCCCAACATTGGGACTCCCTCTTCCTCTTCGTCGCGTTCCTCTCCCTTTACGCGTTCACCCTTTCACCCGACATCCTCCCCGCCGACTCCGGTGAATTTCAAGTCGTCGTCCCTTTGCTCGGCGTGGCGCACCCGCCAGGTTTCGCGCTCTACACATTGCTCGGCAGGTTGTTCATTGCGCTCATCCCAATTGGCACGCCGGCCTATCGCCTGAATCTTTTTTCCGCCTTCCTCGGCGCGCTTACCCTGGTCGTGGTCAACCGCGCCGTCTCCCGCCTCCTCACCCTTGCCGACACACCCCAAAAACATCCGTTGAATCCGTTTTACGCGAAGCGGTTGACGGAATCTTCCTCGCCCCACCTTCACGTCTCGTGTCTCGCGCCCCACCTCCCAGGCCTTCTGGCCGCGTTCACCCTGGGCGTCTCCACAACATTTTGGTCGCAGGCCACCACGGCCAACATCCGCAGTTTGGCCGCACTGCTCACCGCGCTCCTCGTCTATGCGCTCGTCGAAGACCGCCTCCATCCGACCCCCAACCGTCTCGCGCTATTCACGCTGGCTCTTTCCGCCGCCGTCGTCCATCATCTGTCGCTGGCGTTCATTGGAGTCGTCTTCGGCGTTGTGGCCTTATGGTTCACTATTTCTCCGTCAACGGATGGAACCACTTCGCGTGTAACGGATAATGAAAAAAAACATCCGTTAAATCCGTTCCATCCGTTGCCAAAAACTGACGGCCTAAAAATCTTCCTCGCCGCCCTTGCGCCGCTGCTCACCCTTCTCTATCTCCCCCTCCGCGGATCGCAAGGCGCTTTCCTCGCCCCTCCCGGCCTCGATACCTTGCCCGGATTTCTCCAGCATATTCTGGCCAGCGGCTTCGGCGGCGACTTCTTCTACTTCGCCACTCTTGGCGCTTTGCCGGATCGACTCGCCATTCTCCTCAACATCTTCCTCTTTCAATTCAATGCGCCGACTCTGATCTTTCTTGCCATTGGCTTCGTCTTTTTCTTCCGCCGCGACCGGAAACTTGCAACCGCGCTGGCACTCGCCTTCGCCGTTCACTGCTTCCTCGCCATCACTTACCGCGCCCCGCAGACCGTTGAATATTTGCTTCCGGCATACGTTGTGCTTGTCATCGCGTCGACGGCGGGCATTGGGCAGTGGG
>CAYYCF010000240.1:0-4092 GCA_964470235.1 uncultured Anaerolineales bacterium
CGCGCGAAGCACAGCAGCATCTTCGGAAGGGACGCGATGCCGCCATCGATGACGGCGTCGTCGGCATAGACTTCGATGGGCGCACAGTGCTCATCTGAGATATCAGCCATTGAAGAACCATCGCGTGTGGCACCGCTTCTTATTAGATGATCGCGCTTGCAGCTTTCGATGGTTGCTTGCACTTTTGTAGTGGCTCAGATAATCGGAAGTGTCACCAAGGTCAATGTCGCGTGAGCTTCCGGACTGAAGTACCTGCAGGGCCAGGAGTGCGAATTCGCCATTTAGAAATCCCTGTGCTTCACGGGCATAGGGTGATGTTTCGTCCATTGCATCCAGCCCGGCGCGATATAGCATTGCCAGTATTAAGCGAAGGCAAAACGTATCAGTCACGATTGACGTGAGCGGGTGTTTGGCAGGCGATAGCAACTTCATGGCTCGAGTCAAGAATCAAAAAGGGCGGCGTCTTTATCCAAGATACCGCCCTTCGGAAAGTGGTAACTGTTACTCTACCGGCAGAGGGTGTGCGTCTCTTTGCTCTCTCAAGCCAATATGGGCATCGGGCTATAGACTAACCGCGTTTGAAAGATTATGTAGTTTTGTAATTGGGTATTTAGTGAAGGCAATGTTTGGACTTGCGAAAGCCGTGGCTTTCCCAGTTTGCATGTTGGATAGACTACCTTTTCTTCGCTTTCGATGGCAAGTTTACCACGCACATCAAAGAGCTCGAAGTAATGCGGGTTGTCTTCCAACGTTGCGTTATCCGGCGTTTTGGATTGTCGACTTTTCGACTATTGACCGCGCGAAGCGGCTATCTGGCTTATCGCGGCTTCGGACACCGCCTCGGCAGTCAACCCCAACTCGCGGTAGAGCGTGTGATACGGCGCGGATGCGCCGAACCGATCCAAACCGATCACCGCGCCGTCGAACCCCACGTATTTTCCCCAACCCAACGTTGCTCCGGCTTCTACCGCCACCCGCGCCCTGGCGTGAGACGGCAGAACACTCTCGCGGTAGCTCGCGGACTGGGCCTCGAATAATTCCTGGCACGGCATCGAAACAACGCGGGCGCGCACGTTTTGCCCGGCCAGCAACTTCTGCGCGGCGAGCGCCAGGTGAACTTCCGAGCCGGTAGCGATCAGAATCACCTGCGGGTCATCAACGTCGGCGAGGACGTAGGCGCCGCGCGCCGCGCCGCTTGTGTCTCGATCCAGCACCGGCACGGCTTGCCTGGTGAGGATGAGCGCCGTGGGGCCGCCGCGGCGCTCCAATGCCACGCGCCAACCCGCTGCCGTTTCGGCGGCGTCGGCGGGACGGAACACGAACAGGTTCGGGATCGCGCGCAAGCCCGTCAGATGCTCGATGGGTTGATGGGTCGGGCCGTCTTCGCCCAGGCCAATGCTATCGTGTGTGAAGATAAAAAGGACGGGCAGATTCATGATCGCCGCCATGCGAATGGCCGGGCGCATGTAGTCGGCAAAAACGAAAAACGTGCCGCCATAGGGATGAACGCCGCCGTGCAAAGCCATGCCGTTAAGAATGCCGCCCATGCCATGTTCACGCACGCCGAAGCGAATGTATCGCCCGGCAAAACTGTCACGGGTCAACGAACTTTCATCTTTGGGCAGCGTGTTGTTCGACGGAGTCAGATCCGCCGAACCGCCGACAAGAGTTGGAATGCGCCGGGAAACAACGTCAAGCACCGCGCCCGAGGCGGCGCGCGTGGCGATGGACTTGTCAATTGAAAACGTGGGCCAGGCGGCGTCCCAACCCTTTGGCAAGCCGCCGCTCATGACGTTGCGAAAGTCTGTGGCGAGGTCGGGATAGGTCTCATCGTATCGGGAGAAAAGCGAATTCCATTCAGCCTGCCTGGCCGCGCCTCCTGCGCCGGACTCGCGCATGAAACAACCCACCTCGTCGGGGATGTAAAACTGCGCGTCCGGCGGCGACCCCAGCCGCTCCTTTGTCAACCGCACTTCATTCGCGCCGAGCGGCTCGCCGTGCGCTTTGTTGCTGTCCTGCCGGTGGGGACTGCCAAAGCCGATGTGAGTCTTGCAGGCAATGAGCGAGGGGCGCCCTGCTCCGGCGGCAGTTGAACTGCCGCCGAGCACAGCGGCGCGGAGGGCGGTTTCCACCGCAACCTGGTCGTGACCGTCAACGCGCTGCGCCTGCCAGCCGTAGGCGGCGAACCGGGCGAGCACATCTTCGGTGAACGACAGCGATGTCGGGCCGTCAATGCTGATGCCGTTGTCGTCGTACAACACGATCAGTTTGCCGAGGCCAAGATGCCCGGCCAACGAGCAGGCTTCGTGTGACACGCCTTCCATGAGATCGCCGTCGCCGGCAACGACGTAAGTGTAGTGATTGACGAGATCAAAGCCTGGGCGGTTGAAGTGTTCGGCCAACCAGCGTTCGGCCAACGCCATGCCCACCGCGTTGGCAAGGCCCTGCCCCAACGGGCCGGTAGTGGTTTCAACGCCGGGAGTGAGGCCGTGTTCGGGGTGGCCGGGCGTTTTGCTTCCCCATTGCCGGAAGTTCTGCAATTGATCGAGCGGCAGATCGTAGCCACTGAGATGGAGCAGTGAATACAGCAACATGCTTCCATGCCCGGCCGAGAGGACGAAGCGATCACGGTCGGGCCAGTGCGGGTCGGCGGGGTTGTGTTTGAGGAACCGCGTCCACAACACGACGGCCGCATCGGCCATACCCATCGGCATCCCTGGGTGGCCGGAGCCGGCTTTTTGCACGCCGTCCATTGCCAGCCCGCGAACCGTGTCGGCGGCGAGACGGTGCAGCTCCGTGGAGGCGGAGAGGGTCGTCGGCGAGGAAGCGAAATCGGTCATGATCGATTCTTTCTATGTTGCAAGATTCAATCGGCCTTACGTGGGCGCAGAGGCAGAGGCCGTTTGCAACCGGCTGAGAGCGGCGACGGGCGGCGCAAACGGCATCTGCGCGGCGTCGCTGTACTTGCGCAACAAGTGATACGTGAGAAGCAGTTGTGTGAGTCCCAACGGATGACTGTGCCGCACTTCGGTTCGATCTTGATAATCGCCGAACTGGTCTTCGCGCACCGGCCGGAGATCAGGCAGGTGCTGCCAGATCGCGTCCTCCAATTGCTCGGCGTGTTCGGCGGTGACGTTGCCATCAATGTCGAGAAAGTCCACCGGGCGGCCGCCATCCCGTCCCAACTCCAGCCGAATGCCGGACGAAGGGCTGTGGGCGTTATCCACCAAATAGCTCAGGTCGGGGTGGGGAATGGTGGGGCGCAGGACGAGGCGGGCGTTGAGGTGAGGGCCGGCATGCTCCGGCGCGGCGCCAGCGGGCGGGTAGAACCGGACAACGATGTCGGCGTATTCGCGCTGGGGGCGGATGAAGTCGCGCGAGTCGGCTTCGCGTTTCTCCAGTTCGGCCAGCACTTGCTCGGTGGTGTAACCGCGCTTGGCCGTGTCGCGTTTGAGCTTCCACTGCTGCCGCAACTCTTCCGGCGGGTCGAGATACACCTTCACGTCGTAGAACTGCCGCGTGATCGCGGAGTGGAATCCGAGCAAGCCTTCGACGATGACGAACTCGCGGGGCCGGATGTATTCGGGGCGCACCAACGTTCCAGTGGAGTGATCGTAGACCGGCTTGAGGAACGGCTGGCCGTAATGCAGTCGTTCGAGGTGCAGTTCCAGCACGTCGAGGTAGTTGCAGTCGGGGTGCAGGGCAGTAATGCCCATCTGCGCGCGCTCTCGCCGGTCGTATTTGTGATAATCGTCGGTGCAAACGTGAGTGACACGCTCCGGCCCCAGCAACTGGGTCAAGCCGTGGGTGATAGTAGTCTTACCGGAGGCGCTGTCGCCTACGATGGCAAGGATGATGGGACGTTGTCGGGTCATGTTATTCCGAGACCTCAAACTTCACGTTCCCCCACAACTCCATCGCTTCGCGCAGTTCGGAGCAGGTGCGGGCCGCTTCGTCCAACGTCTTGCCGGAAGCGACGGCCTCGGTGGCAACCCGGTTAGCGCGCGCTCCGGCCCGGCTGCCGCGCGGGTGGCCGTGCGTGCCGCCGCCGAAGAGCCAGAAGGCGTCGTTGCCGTAAATCTTGTGCAGGTC
>CAYYCF010000241.1:0-4072 GCA_964470235.1 uncultured Anaerolineales bacterium
TCAATGGAGAGGCGGTTCGCTCTGGCCAGGGCGGCCACGTCGGCCCGTTCCACAACACACGGCACGGCCCATTCTTTCGCAACTTGGGACACGAACTCGGCGTCGCCATCGGCTGAGGCTCGCAAGCCGTGATGGAGATGCGCCGCGCGCAGATCAAGGCCGTATTCGGGGCGCAGACGGATGAGGAGATGCAGAAGCGCCAGACTGTCCGGCCCGCCCGATACCCCGACGGCAAGCATTTGGCCGGGCGTGAGCAGGCCGTGTTTTTGGATGAAAGCGCGAACGTTGGCGAAGAGCATGCCAAAAATTATAGTGTATAATCGCCGCAGTTACAGAAGGCAGTAAGCAGAAGTCACAAGGCAGAAGGGGTTACTGCTTTCTGCATTCTGCTTACTGCCTTCTATTCTGGAGACACTTTGGCACCGAGTCCACTCAACTGGCTTTTGGGCCTGTTTTCGCTCGACATCGGCATTGACCTCGGCACGGCCAACACGCTGGTCTACGTGCGCAACAAAGGCATTGTCATTAACGAGCCCTCGTGGGTCGTGGTCGACAAAAAATCTCGCCGCCCCATTGCCATCGGCGCAGAAGCCAAAGAACTGGCCGGCCGCACCCCGGCAAACATCATCGCCGTCCGCCCCATCCGCGACGGGGTGATCTCTGAATTCGAGATTACGCAGGCTATGCTGGAATACTTCATCGCCAAGGCTCACGAGCAGAGCATCGTGCCTATCCCGCGCCCGCGCGTCGTCGTCGGCATTCCGTCCGGCGTGACGGAAGTGGAAAAACGCGCGGTCTATGATGCCACGATTGCCGCCGGAGCGCGGGATGCCTATTTGATCGAAGAGCCAATGGCCGCCGCGCTGGGCGCCGGCTTGCCGGTGGGCGAGGGACGCGGCTCGATGATCGTGGATATCGGCGGCGGCACGACCGAGATGGCGATTTTCTCGATGGGCGGCATTGTCGGCAGCCGTTCGCTCCGCGTGGCCGGAGACGAAATGGATCTCGACATCTTGAATTACGCTCGAAACAAATACAATCTCCTCATTGGCGAGGGCATGGCCGAGCGCGTAAAGATCGGCATCGGTTCGGCCTACCCACTGCGCGAGGAAAAAACGACGACCATTCGCGGGCGCAATCTGGTGAGCGGCTTGCCGGAATCGCTGGAAGTGTCCTCTATCGAAATTCGCGAGGCCACCTCCCAATCGGTGCAGACGATTGTGGACTCTCTAAAAGATATTCTGGACGAGGCCCCGCCGGAGATCATCTCCGATCTGATGGAGAACGGCGTATGTCTGGCCGGCGGCGGGTCGCAATTACAGGGCCTGACCGAACGGCTGACCGATGAGCTGAAGGTGCGCGTGTGGCTGGCCGAAGATTCGATGACCTGCGTGGCGCGCGGCGCCGGTATGATTCTGAACGATATTGAGACCCTCAAGCGATTCCTGGTCGGCCTGGATCGCGGCAGCACCTCACATTAATGATGAACGATGAATGCGGAATGATGAATAACGGATCATTCATCATTCATCATTCCGCATTCCGCATTCATCGTTTCCCATGCGTCGCTTCAAATCCCCTTCTTGGCTTTCCAACCGCGTCGGCTTGGCGTTGATATTTTTGGCCGTCGCCGCCGCCCTCATTGTGGTCGGGCAAACCGCCATGTTCGTTCCCGTGAAAAGCGCCTTGCTGGAACCGTTCGTGCCTTTGTTAGGATTCTTCACCGCCCGCTACAACGGCATCGCTCTGGCCCTCAACCCCCCGGCCAGTCTTCAAGACTTGCGGGATCGCAATGCCGAACTTGAAAAACAGGTCGCCGAGCTTAATGCCGAAAACCTGCAACTACACGAAGCCGAAGCGGAACTCAAAATTGTGGCCGCCCTGCTCGACTACGCCCGCGCTAACCCCGTCCGTAGTTACGTGGCCGCCGACGTAGTGGGGCGCGATGAGAGTCTGTTCTTGCGCTTCATTTTGCTGGACAAGGGATCGCGCGACGGCGTGGCGCGCGGCATGCCGGTAGTGACCGATCAAGGGCTGGTGGGCGTGGTCACCGAAGCTACCGTCAACGCCAGCAAAGTTCTGCTCATCGCCGATCCTTCTTCGGCGGTGAACGTGCGCCTGCAAGAGTCGCGCGCCGAAGGCGTGGTCACCGGCCAAGAGTCGGGCGAGCTGCGGTTAAATTTCATTTCGGTGGACGTTGACATGAAGGCCGGAGAGCGCGTGATCACCTCCGGGCTGGGCGGCCAATTCCCGCCGGGCATTATGATCGGCACGGTGGCGTCGGTACGCAAGCGCACGTTCGACGTATTTCAAGAAGCCGATATTAAATCGGCCGTGAATTTCAACAGCATCGAAACGGTGCTCATCATTACCAACTTCGAGCCGCCGGATTTACAGCCGTTGCTCGGCGCGGTGACACCGGCCCCCTGAGTTCCATCAGTTCCCTGAGTTCCTGCGGCTGACAGGAACACAGGGAACTTTCGGAACTCAAGGAACTCGCACCTCATGCGCAGTCTCCCCATCGCCCTGCCCGTATTGATAGCCGCCGCAGTCTTGCAATCCGCTGTCGTCACGCACTTTCGTTTTTTGCAGGGCAGTTTTGATCTGGTGCTGGTTGTGGTGCTGGCCTGGAATCTGGCGCAACGCAAAAGCGATGGACCGATGTGGGCGCTGTGCGGCGGTCTGCTGGCCGATTTGCTGTCGGGCGGGCCCTTTGGCGCGGCCACACTGGCGTTGCTTGCGCTCAGCTTGCTCATCGCCCTCACCGAAGGGCGGCTGTACCATGGCAATTGGGCCGTGGCTTTGTTGGTCAGCTTGATCGGCACAATTCTCTATCACTTGCTATACTTGGCGGTGTTGAGCCTCACCGGCGTCCCAGTGAAATGGGATGACGCCCTCACGCGGGTCACACTGCCATCCACCATTCTAAACCTCATGCTCATGCTGCCGACGTTTCAGATTGCCAAGTGGATGGCCGATCAAATTTATCCGCCGCCGGTGGAGTTGGGATAACTTTGAAAGTCGATCTCAAGATTCCTCACCGTGAACAGCTAAACGCCAGCGGCGACCCGAACAAACAACCGCTCGACCCGCGCCGGATGCTGGCCTTCTATTTTTTAATGGCCGCCGCCGCGGTGATCCTCGGCGGGCGGCTCGTGTATTTGCAGGGGATCAAAGGGGCCGAGTACGACGCGCTGGCCAAAGAGAATCGCGAATCGCTGGTCAACATCCCTGCGCCGAGGGGCATCATCTTCGATCGCAACGGAGTGCAACTGGTGCGAAACGTCCCTTCGTTCAACATCACCCTCACGCCCGCGTACCTGCCCGACGACGAAATCCGCTTGAAGGAGATGTATCAATATCTCTCCAAACTCACCGGCGTACCGGTAGACACGCCGCCCGATGCCGTCACCACCTGCGGGCGCGCAAACAACACGCCCTGCGGCATCACGCAAGTAGTCGCCGATAACATTCAACTCGCGCCGTACACCGCCGTGCCGTTTGCCAAAGACGTGCCACAAGAGATCGCCTTCATCATCCGCGAGCGCTTGCGCGAACTGCCGGGCGTGGGCGTCAGCGTCACGCCTCTGCGCGATTACCCCACCGGGGCGCTCACCGCGCACGTCGTCGGCTACATGGGGGCGATCACGCAAGAAGTGGCTGGTTTTTACACCGCGTTGGGGTTTGATCCCTCCCGCGACAAAATCGGTTACGCCGGTATCGAAGCCTGGGAACAAGACACGCTGGCGGGGAAAAACGGATTCAAATACATTGAAGAGGATGTGGCCGGCTTGGAACTCCGCACCATCGGCGAGCCGGTCAGCGCCGTCCCTGGCAATAACGTCATTCTCACCATTGACGTGCGTTTGCAGGCCGCCGCCGAGGCCGCGCTCAGGCACATGATCAACTTCATCAATTTGCGATCCAACCGCACCGTGTCGCAGAACGGCGTGGTCATCGCGATGAACCCAACCACCGGCGAAATACTGGCGATGGTGTCGTGGCCGACGTACGACAATCAGAAATTCTCGCGCATCATCCCCTACGATTACTACAACGCCGTTACGACTGA
>CAYYCF010000242.1:0-4061 GCA_964470235.1 uncultured Anaerolineales bacterium
ATACGCTTCTTTGCGCGTCCAGCATTTGAAGAACGCTTCGACGCGATGCGATTCGGGAAGGGCGCGCAGGGCGGCCGTCTCGCGCCGCGAAAAGAAACGGCCGGCCATCGTTTCACATTCGACATCACGTCGAATGCGTTCAATGTCCACGCCGATGTCGGCGCCGCGCGCGACGGCGATGAGCGCCGCCTCGTGCGAGTGGGAGACGTTGAACCGCAGGGTTGTGTCATGCGCCAAGCCTGGCTTGCCGTTCAGGCCGTATTGAAACTGAACCGCCTCCGGCTCGATCCCCAAACAGCGGCCCAAAATGAGACGCAGTGACCCACGACACACAACGAAGCGATCGCCATCTCGCCGGAAGTGAAAACGGCCGGCGCGCTCACGCTCATCGGGTGAGAGCAGTGCGCGCAGACGTTCCGTCGAGTCTTGCGGATCATCTAGCGATAAGCGCCATAGGTGGATTGTGTTTGTTTCCAACATTGCGGGTAACTACAGGCTAAGATTCAGAACACAGATAAACACAGATATTCACAGATTGCCACTGATTTTCTATTGATTTTGTCTGTGTTCATCTGTTGGAATCTGCGTCATCTGTGTTCCGTTTGGGCCAGCCGCGCTTAAGCCAATCCCTCCGCAATGGCCTCCAGCACTGGCCGCGCGGCAGTGAAGGCAAAAAAATGATCGCCCGCAAACATCCGCAGTGAAAACGCGCCGGTCGTGTGTTCGCGCCAGCCTTCCAGCGCCTCGCGGCTCACTCGCGCATCCTGGGATCCGCCAAACGCCGAGAGCGGGCAGTCGAGCGGCGGCTCGGGGCGATATTGATACGTCTCGCGCACGGCAAAGTCGGCGCGCAGGGCGGGGAGCAGCAGGCGCATCAGTTCATCGTTTTCCAACAGGCTCGCAGGCGTTCCGTTGAGGCGGCGGAGTTCGGCGAGGAATTCGTCTTGAGGCAGAGCGTGGATGGGCGGGCGCGTGGAAGGCAGGTGAGGCGCGCCGCAGCCGGAGAGGAAGAGATGAACCGGCTCTGGCTGGCCGGCGCGGCGCAGTTCACGCGCCAGTTCAAAGGCAGCCAGCGCGCCCAGGCTGTGACCGAAGAAGACCGAGGGCCGATCCAGCAGCGGAATGATCTCACCGGCGAGCCATTCGACCAGCAGTTCCATGCGCGTGAACGGCGGCTCGTTGATGCGCGCTCCGCGCCCCGGCAGTTGCGCCGGCCACACCTCTATCGCCGGCGGAAGGCCGTCGGCCCAGCCGCGAAAGGCAGGCAGGCCCCCTCCCGCGTAGGGCAAGCAGAACAGACGCAGTGCCGCGCGCGGGTTGGGCCGTTGGCAGACGAATCCTTCCGGCCGAGCGTGGTTGATTTCGGAATCCAACTCAGGCGCCTCGTCAACGCGCGTTCAGAATTCCGAAGTCTCCGAGACTTCGGGGTTCTGAAACTCGGCGACGCGCTCGCGGCCATCCCGGCCATCCCCCGGCGCGGGCGACAGCAGGCCGGAATTGACGAAGTATTTCACGTACGTGCCGATCAATTCGCGATCGAGTGTGGGACACACGATGGAAGAGCCTTCCAGCCCGGCGAGCGTGTTGCGGAGATCGAGACGGGGCAGGCTGAGCCGATCTTCTCCGACCTGATGGATCAGCGGCAGGAAGGCGTGGAAGTCCTCGTCCGGGAACCGCTTTGTCAAGTCGTAGAAGTCCATCTTCCACTGCGAAAAGGGAACCCGTTGGATCGGCAGGCCCATCGCCGTGACCCGCTCGTAGAGTTCGACGAAGTTCGTCTGCTCCCTCGTCGAGAGGTGGAAAACTTTTCCAAATGATTCGGGCCGGGCGGAAAGGTGAAGGATGGCATCGCTCACAAAATCCACCGGCACGAGGCCGCCGCGGATTTCCACGTCCGGCACGGTTCCAAGCTTGAAGACGGCGCGCAAGAGCGTATAGGCCAGGTCGCCGGTGCTGAGGATTCCTGTGCGTCGGTCGCCGAGGATATGGTCGGGGCGGAAGATCGTCACCGGCAGGCCGCGTTCCCCGGCGGCCAGCACCAACCTCTCCGACACCCATTTGCTCTGCCCGTAGCCGCCGTGCGGCACCCCGACTTCCTCCAAGTCGGCGTCTTCGTAATAAATAGGCCCTTCGCGCAAGCCGTGCTTCACGAATACGGACATCGAAGACACGAAGTGAACCGGCTTCAATTTTTTCGCGCTGGCCAGGCGCAGGGCTTCGTGCGTGCTTTCGACGTTGGCGGGTTTCAGGGCGCGATAGGGATAAACAAAGTTCACCATCGCCCCGTTGTGATAGATCACGTCCAGTTCGCCGGCCAGGGCTTCGTATTGCGCGCCGGTGAGGCCGAAGCGGGGGCGCTCCAGGTCGCCGGGGATGGCAAGGAGGCGCGGGGCGAAGGCCTCGTCCCACAGTTGATAGTATTCCAGATTCTTCTTCAGCCGTTGCACGCCCTCTTCTGCGCTGTTTGCCCGAACCAGGCAATGAACGTCGGCGCGCGTTTTCTCCAACAGGCCCCGGAGCAGATAAGCGCCCAGAAAGCCGGTGGCGCCCGTGAGCAGAATGTGTTCCGGATCGGACACGTGCTCGTAGGCCAGGCCGTTCGCGCCGACAGCCTCGTCGAGAACCGCATCGCCCTTCAGTTCTTCCAGAGTGATCGCGCCGAAAAGATGATCCTCCGCCACCGGAGAAGTGCGAGCCTCGGCGATGGCGCTGGCCAGTCCGGCGACAGTGGGCGTCTCAAACAACCGGACGAGAGGCAGTCTGATCTGAAGGCGTTCCTGTAGTTGAAACACGAGCCGCGTCGCCAGCAGAGAGTTTCCGCCGAGATCGAAGAAGCTGTCGTGAATACTGACGCGCTCAAGCCCAAGCACTTCGGCGCACAGCGCGGCAATGGCTTGTTCTTCCTCTGTGCGCGGGGCGACGTACGCCGCGCGCGCGGTGAGCCGCTCGGGCGAGAGCGCCGCCAGCGCGCGCCGGTCCACTTTGCCGTTCGGGGTCAGCGGCAGGGCGTCGAGAGTCACGAAGGCGGAGGGGATCATGTAGTCGGGCAGAGCGCGGCGGAGGAAGTCGCGCAGGTCGGCGGGGGACGGCGCCAGCCCGTCGCGGGCAGACTGGAAAGTCTGCCCCACCGGGTCGGCGGGGGACGGCGCGGCCTCTCGCGGGACGACGTATCCCACCAGCGACTTTTCGCCGCGCCCGTCGTCGCGGGCTGCGACCACGGCCTCTTTCACCGCCGGATGCGCCGCCAACGCCGCTTCCACTTCACCGGTCTCGATGCGGAAGCCGCGCACCTTGACCTGTTGGTCGAGGCGGCCCAGATATTCGATGTTTCCGTCGGGAAGCCAGCGGGCCAGATCGCCGGTCTTATAAACGATGAACGATGAAGGATGAAGGATGAATCGTTCAGCGGTGAGGTCGGGGCGGTTGAGGTAGCCGCGTGCCGTGCCCGCGCCGCCGATGTGCAATTCGCCCGGCACGCCGATGGGAACGGGCTGGCCATGCGCGTCGAGGATATGGATTTGGGTGTTGGCGATGGGGCGGCCAATGGGGACCCCACCCCCTGCCCCCACCCCCCCGTCCAAAGGACGGGAGAGGGGGAGACGATAGATGGTTGACCAGATGGTGGTCTCCGTCGGGCCGTAGAGATTCCACAGTTCGCCGCCGCGTTCCAGCAATTGATCGGCGAGGTCGTGGGGCAGGGTTTCGCCGCCGCAGAGAATCTTCAGATCGGGTTTGCCCTGCCAACCGGAGTCAATCAACATGCGCCAGGTGGCCGGGGTGGCCTGCATCACCGTCGCGCCGCAGCGTTCCATTTCATTCATCAATAGCGCCGGGTCGGCGGCGGTTTCGCGGTCGGCGATGACGACCGTCGCGCCCGTGACCAGCGGCAGGTACAACTCCAGCCCGGCGATGTCGAACGAAAGCGTGGTGACGGCCAGCAGTACGTCGTCGGCGGTCAGGCCTGGCCGGTTCTGCATGGAGGCGAGGAAGTTGACCACCGCCCGATGCGGAATCATCACGCCTTTGGGCTTGCCGGTGGAACCCGAGGTGTAGAGGATGTA
>CAYYCF010000243.1:0-4058 GCA_964470235.1 uncultured Anaerolineales bacterium
CCCGCCTTTTTGCTCGCCGGGCGTTTGGCGCTCTTCGCCGTGCCCCGCGTTCCCTTTGTTCCCTTTGTTCCTTTAGTTCCTTTAGTCCCCTTCTTCCCATCCATCCCCTTGATCACCGCCTCGCCAAACTCGGAACACTTCACTTCTTTCGCGCCGGTCATCAAGCGCGCAAAGTCGTAAGTCACGGTCTTGGCCATAATCGCGCCTTCCACGCCTTTGACGATCAGATCGGCGGCTTCCGTCCAGCCCAGATAGCGCAGCATCATTTCGCCGGAAAGGATCACCGAGCCGGGATTCACTTTATCCAGGTTGGCGTATTTCGGCGCCGTGCCGTGCGTGGCCTCGAAGATAGCATGGCCGGTGACGTAGTTGATGTTGCCGCCGGGCGCAATGCCAATGCCGCCCACTTGCGCCGCCAGCGCGTCCGAAAGGTAATCGCCGTTCAAGTTCATGGTGGCGATCACGTCGAACTCGGTAGCGCGGGTGATCGTCTGTTGGAAGACGATGTCGGCGATCACGTCTTTGATCAACAATTTGCCGCCGCCCAGCGCCGCCTTCTGCTCCTCATTCGCCGCCGGTTCGCCCTTCGCCGCCTTCGTGCGCTCCCATTGCTCCCAGGTGTACACCCGGTCGCCAAACTCGCGCTCGGTCAATTCGTAACCCCAATTGCGGAATGCGCCTTCGGTGTACTTCATGATGTTGCCCTTGTGGGCAAACGTCACGCTCTTGCGTCTGTTGTCGAGCGCATAACGGATCGCGGCGCGCACCAGGCGCTCCGTCCCTTCTTTCGACACCGGCTTGACGCCGATGCCGGCCGTGCCCGGGAATCGAATCTTGGCGTACTCTTTCGGAAAACTCTCTTTTAGAATCGCCATGAAACGAACGTTGTCTTCGCTTCCATTCTCAAGATCAATGCCGGTGTAGATATCTTCCGTGTTCTCGCGGAAGATCACCATGTCCACGTCCTGCGGCCGCTTCACCGGCGAGGGCACGCCTTTGAAGTAGCGCACCGGGCGCAGGCACACGTACAAGTCCAGCAGTTTGCGCAGGGCAACGTTGAGCGAGCGCATTCCGCCGCCGATGGGCGTGGTGAGCGGGCCTTTGATGCCGACCAAATATTCTTTGAACGCCTCAACCGTTTCGTCCAACAGCCACGAACCAAATTGATTGAAACTTTTCTCTCCGGCGTACACTTCCATCCACGCGATCTTGCGCGCCCCACCGTAGGCTTTTTGCACGGCGGCGTCAATCACCCGCACCGAGGCGCGCCAAATGTCCGGGCCGGTGCCGTCGCCTTCGATGAACGGGACGATAGGATGATCAGGCACGGTTAATTTCCCGCCGACGATGGCGATCTTGTCGCCGTCGGGAATGCGAATGTGTTGATAGGTCATTGCCAGAAACTCCTGTTTGGGATTATGCAGGAATTATACCGCGAGAGGAGAGGACACAGATGAACACGGACAGAACAGATGAACGCGGATTTGTTTGATGAATCTGCGCGCATCAGTGGCTCTCCTGAAAAAACTGCGATCTCACCGCGAAGGCGCGAAGAGCGCAAAGGGGTCGCCCTTGTTTTTCTTCGCGTTCTTGGCGACTTTGCGGTTCACACGGGCTTTTTTTGTAGAGCCATCTGTGTTTATCTACGCCCTAAAATCTCGGCCAATGCTTCGGCCAGCAACGCCACGTTTTCCTTCCGGCTCGAAAAGCCCATCAACCCGACGCGCCAAATCTTTCCCGTGAGCGGCCCAAAGCCGCCCGCGATTTCGATGTTGAATTCGTCGCGCAGCCGCGCGCGCACGGCGGCTTCATCCACGCCGCCCGGCACGCGCACCGTCGTCAGCGACGGCAGGCGATGATTGGCCGCAACGTGCAGAGCCAAATCCAGTGACTCAAGTTTCTTCCACAAATACTCGGCGTTTGCGCGGTGGCGCGCCCAGCGCGCCTCCAGCCCTTCTTCCAGCGCCAGCCGCAGGCCTTCGCGGAAGCCGTAGTGCAGTGTGGTCGAGGGCGTGTGGTGATAGGCGCGCTCACCGCTCCAATACTTTTCGATCAGCGTCAGATCGAGATACCAGTTCGGCGATTTTGTTTTGCGGCGGCGCGCAACGTCCATCGCCCGCTCGTTGGCGGTGAACGGCGCAAGCCCCGGCGGACAACCCAGGCATTTCTGCGACCCGCTGTAGGCGATGTCTACTTCCCATTCGTCAATTTTCAGCGGCACGCCGCCGAGCGATGTGACGCCGTCCACCATCAGCAGTGCGCCGTGCCGGTGGGCAATCGCGGCGATGCCCTCCAGCGGTTGCAGCGCGCCGGTCGAAGTTTCGGCGTGTACCAGCGCGACCATTTTGGCCGGGCCTTGCTTGAGCGCGGCTTCGAACTCTTCGGGAGCGAACACGTCGCCCCACGCCTTTTCGATCCGCGCCACCGTCGCGCCGCAGCGCGCGGCCATCTCGCACATCCGCTCGCTGAAGAATCCGTTGCAGCCCACGATCACGCGGTCGCCCGGCTCCAGGAAATTCACGAGGGCCGCTTCCATTCCGGCTGAGCCGGTCCCGCTCAACGGCAGGGTGAGCTTGTTTTTTGTCAGAAACACGGCGCGCAGTAATTCCTGCTCTTCGTCCATCAGCGCCAGCCATTCGGGGTCGAGATAACCGATCAGCGGCGTGGCCATGGCCCGCAACACGCGCGGATGCACTGCGCTGGGGCCGGGGCCGAGCAGAATGCGAGGAGAGGGGTTGAGGTCGGTAGGAGGGGTCATGTGCTTCAGCCAATGACGAATGACCGCTTCGCGTGACGAATGACGAAGGATGTTCTTTCGTCATTCGTCCGCCGTCCTTCGTCAGCTAATCCAATCAAGCAAACGATACCACAGCGCCGCGAACGGCAGGAACCACGGATTGCCGGAGTAAAACGGCGCGGTGGGAAAACTCATTCCTTCGAACGGATTGCGCCATTCCTTGCCCGCAATACGATTGCCCATCTGCTGGCCGAGGTAGGTTGCCATGGCCACACCATGCCCGGCGTAGCCCATCGCGTAATAGAGGCCGTCTATCTGCCCGGCGTGCGGATAAATGTCAAACGTGAATCCCAGCGTGCCGCCCCAGGCATAAGCCGTCGGCGTGTCCGCAAGTTCGGGGAACAACGCGATCAGGCCGCGCCGCAAAATCTCCGCGCTCTCGCGCACCGTGTCCGGCGTGGCCGGAGAGAACGCCGCCCGCCCGCCGAAGACCATGCGGTTATCCGGCGACAGGCGGAAGTAATACAGAAAATATTTAGTGTCGAAGATCATCCGGTTGTTGGGGATGAACCGCCGCGCGAGTCCGGAGTCGAGCGGCTCGGTGGCGATGATGTAACTGCCGATGGGGATGATCCGGCGTTGAAGCGTTGGCGTAAGGCCGCCCGTGTACCCGTTGGTGGCGGCGAACACCTCCCGCGCCTGAATCTCGCCCCGACCCGTTTTCACCGTGAAGCCGCCGCTCGACTTTTCGATTTCCAGCGCGGGCGTGAAATCGTGCAGGTCTGCTCCGGCGCGTTCAGCCGCCAGCGCAAGTCCATTGAGGTATTTCGCCGGATGCAAACCGCCGCTGCGTTCGTCCACGAGTCCGCCGTGATAAAAATCCGTGCCAAGTTCAGATCGCAGATCGGATTTCGGCACGAGCCGGGTCGGGTGATCAAACTCGCGCGCCAAAATCTCTTGCGATTGTTTGAGCTGCTCGAAGTGCGCCGGTTTGAAAGCGGCGTCGAAACTGCCGCGCCGGGCGTAGTCGCACTCGATCTTTTCTTCGGCGATAATCGTTTCTACACATTCGATTGATTTCACCGAAGCCGCGTACAGTTCGCGCGCGCGGGTCTTGCCAAACGACTGCAACAATTCGCCCGCGCCGTGTTTGAGTCCGGGCAGAACCATGCCGCCATTGCGCGAACTTGCGCCCCAGCCGAGCGACTCGCGTTCCAACACAGTCACGCGCGCGCCGTGCTTCGCCAACTGCAATGCCGCCGACAAGCCCGTGTACCCGCCGCCGATCACGACCACGTCGGCCTTCGCGGGCAGTGGCCGG
>CAYYCF010000244.1:0-1119 GCA_964470235.1 uncultured Anaerolineales bacterium
TCTGCGTTCCACTCCGGGTTTTGTTCTCGCGCCCCTGACGCCGGAGGTCGCACTCAGCATTCAATCTTTGGTTGCTCTTCCCGACATTCATGATCGCTTGATTGTGGCTGAAGCAATTGCACGTGAGGCAATTCTGTTGACTCGCGATCAAGCAATTACTGCGTCCGGGTTGGCGCAAGTTATCTGGTAACTCACCTTACGCAAGCGTCCTGAGCGGAGCGGCGGGCGGCTTCTTCGACTGCGCTTCGCTCCGCTCACGCGAAGCGTGCCGCCCGCCGCGCAGTCGAAGGATGCGGCACTGCGTAACATCAGCTGGTAATGCAGGGAGTAGTCTGGTTTGCGCCCCCATTTTTCTTATGGTATAGTCACGCGCGTCGCTATTTTGACTCAAAGGATTCCCCATGGCCGCCAAAGCAAATCCCAAATCCCGCTCGGAGCAAATGGTTGCCCGGTTAGTGGATATGCAGCGAAGCACGCCTGACATAGAAGCTTCTGCCGTTGTCAGCGTGGACGGCTTGACTATTGCTTCGGCCCTGCCGACAAACGTAGAAGAAGATCGCGTATCGGCTATGTCGGCGGCTATGCTTTCGCTGGGCGAGCGTATCGCCGCCGAACTGGGACGGGAAGGCCTGGAACAAGTGTACATTCAAGGCGATCAGGGGCACGTGTTTGTGTTCGCCGTCGGCAGCGAAGCGGTGCTTACGGTGCTGTGCCGCAAACAAGCCAAACTCGGCATGGTGCTGTTGGATATGCGGCGGGCCGCCGAGGATCTGGCTAAGCTCGTATGATTGGAACTTCTCGACACGCTTGACACTTTCGGTGGGGAGGGCAACTCTCAAAAGATGCTCTCCCCATCGCTCTTTATCGGCGTATCGCATATCGCATATGGCTTATCGCATCAGGCATTACGCCTCACGTTTGACGGTTGTAGCATTGGCGTTAGTGATTGGCGCTTGCGGACTCGGCTCGAGGCCGACGCCGTATCTCGTCACATTGACTCCCCAGGCGACGCAACTGGAAACGGCGACTGCACTTCCGACCGACACTGCCGTTCCAACCCTCGCCGCTACGGACATTCCGCCGCAACCCTCGCAGCCACCACCACCCACTCCCGAACCG
>CAYYCF010000244.1:1219-2748 GCA_964470235.1 uncultured Anaerolineales bacterium
CGCTACGGACATTCCGCCGCAACCCTCGCAGCCACCACCACCCACTCCCGAACCGACCGTTGACCCCTGGCCGCCCGCGCGCGATCAACCAGGGCCGAGCAAAATGGGCATTCACGTTTTGCTCAACGACGATCCGCGAATCATGGAATTCATTCGCCGCGTCAAGCCGCGCGTGGTGAAGGTGTTGGATAATCACGCCTTCCTTTCGGAAGTAAAACAGATTTCGCCGCAGACCGTGACCCTTGGCCGCTTCACGCAAGTGCCGAATCGCGACATTCTTGACAACAAAGACCCGTCTCAGTACCCCAATCCGGCGGACTTCGCGCGCGACTTTATCAACACGTTTCTGGATCAATATCGTGCCAACCCCGGCGTGATGCATTGGGAGGGGTGGAATGAGTTTCCGCCTAGCAGCCCGGCGCAGTGGCAGTGGTACGCGGCGTTCGAGGCCGAGCGCGCGTGTCAGATGCAAGCGTTGGGATTGAGTGCGGCGGTGGGCGGTTTCAGCGCCGGGACGCCCGAATATGCCGACATGGTCTATTTCCTTCCGGCGATAGAGGCCGTGAAGCGGTGCGGCGGAATATTCACTTTGCACGAATACTCGTCGCCCGTTATGCAATACGGCGTCAACGCCGGAATCCCGAATGCCGTGCACGTGGACAACGCCGGATCGCTCACCCTGCGTTACCGTTACTGGTACGAAGGCTACCTCAAACCGCGCGGACTCGTCGTCCCGCTCGTCATCTCCGAGGCGGGCGTTGATCGCAACGTGGGCGCAGGGTGCCCGAGGAACGACGGCGGGGCGGGGTGGTACGCCTGCGTCGAAGATTGGAAGAACTTGGGGCTGGGCGACGCCGCCTGGCAGGTTTATATGAATCAATTGAGTTGGTACGACTCGGAAGTGCGAAAGGACGACTACGTGATCGGCTTCACCGTGTTCACCGCCGGCACGACCAACGTCGAAGGCTGGCGGACGTACAACATTGACGATCTGCTCGTGCCGATGGCGGTGTACATGTCGGGCCAGTAGACGGGTAGACAGGACAGGTAAACAAGTAGACACGTAGGCAGACTTCTACCTGTCTACTTGTCTACTTGTCTACTTGTCTACTTGTCTACTTGTCTACTTGTTTACCTGCGTACTTCAATAACAAACATGACTAAATACATCCTCGTCACCGGCGGTGTGGTCAGTTCGGTGGGCAAAGGAGTGGCCGCCGCCGCCATTGGCCGCATGCTCAAAGAGCGCGGGTTGAACGTCTCGATTCAAAAACTCGATCCGTACATCAACGTCGATCCCGGCACCATGTCGCCCTATCAGCACGGCGAAGTGTTCGTCACCGAGGACGGCGCGGAGACCGATCTCGATTTGGGACACTACGAGCGATTCATAGACATCAACCTGCGCAAAGTGTGCAACGTCACGACCGGCCAAGTGTACGCGGAAGTGATTGCCGCCGAGCGGCGCGGCGATTATTTGGGCGGCACCATTCAAGTGATCCCGCACATTACCAATGAAATCAAAAGGC
>CAYYCF010000244.1:2848-4050 GCA_964470235.1 uncultured Anaerolineales bacterium
TATTTGGGCGGCACCATTCAAGTGATCCCGCACATTACCAATGAAATCAAAAGGCGCATCGGGCTCGTTCCCAAATCAACCGGCGCGGAAATCGTGATCGTGGAAGTGGGCGGCACGGTGGGCGACATTGAAAGCCTGCCCTTCATCGAAGCCCTGCGCCAACTGCGCTCGGACGTTGGGCGCGAAAACACGCTGTACGTTCACGTCACCCTTCTCCCGCACATCGGCGCGACCAACGAACTCAAGACCAAGCCGACTCAACATTCGGTGCGCGAACTGCGCGCATTGGGCATCAGCCCGGACGTGATCATCGCCCGATCCGATCATCCGGTGGCGAACGAACTGCGGACGAAGATTGCTTTGTTCTGTGACGTGCCGGAGCGCGCCATCATTCCGCTGACCACGACTTCCGTGCCGTATGAAGTGCCGCTGACTCTGGAGTCGCACGGTCTGGGTGAATACATCATCGGCCGGCTGGGCATCACCGCGCCGCACCCGCCGGACTGGACGCAGTGGCGCGAGTTGATCGCCGAAGTGCGCCGCCCCAAAAAGCCGGTGCGCGTCGCCATCGTCGGCAAGTATGTCGAACTGCAAGACGCCTACATGAGCGTGCGCGAAGCTTTGCACCACGCCGGTTTGGTCAACAACCGTGAAGTGCACATCGAATGGCTGCTGTCTTCTGATCTTGAGAAAGACAAAGGTTGGGATGCGCTGGCGAGCGTGGACGGGGTGGTGGTGCCCGGCGGCTTCGGCGAGCGGGGGATCGAAGGGAAAATCCTGGCGGCCAACTGGGCGCGCGAAAAGAAAGTGCCTTATTTGGGTTTGTGCTTGGGGATGCAAGTGATGTGCATCGAGTTCGCCAGGGCCGTGCTCGGCGACGAAGAAGCAAACTCGACGGAATTTGACTCTGGCACGCCGCACCCGATCATTGACCTGATGGCCGATCAGCGTGACATCGCCGATATGGGCGGCACGATGCGGCTGGGCGTTTACCCCTGCAAGCTTGTTCCAGGGACGAAGGCCGCCGCCGCTTATGGCGAGGTCGAATTAGTGAACGAACGGCACCGCCACCGTTTTGAATTCAACAATGCCTATCGCGAGCCGCTTGGCGCGAAAGGGTTGGTGTTCTCCGGCCTCTCGCCCGATGGCCGTTTAGTGGAGATCAGCGAGCTTGCCGATCATCCGTTCATGGTGGGCAGTCA
>CAYYCF010000245.1:0-4030 GCA_964470235.1 uncultured Anaerolineales bacterium
TGATAGCTTGTTATCTTTGCCGATAACCTGGCCTCGACGTTATCTGCTAATGTCAGATTCTCCGTTTCGATGATCGCCAACTGTGTGGGATCAAAGTCAACCCGATTCACCAGTTCAGCCGCCTCCTGCGACGAGGACGCCAGTTTCACTCGATTGACCACCTGAGCGCGCGGCCAGTAGTCCGCCGTTTCGTAAACGTTTAACCCTGATTGAAGCGGTGGGAGGCCAACGTCCAACGGCCCGGTCGCGTTCATAATGTATTGGACGCTCAACAGCTTGAGCAAGTGTTGATTCGAGAGTGGGATCAATGCGTGCTCGACCGAGCCGCATCGCGACTCCGGCAGCGTTCTGTCCACAACGGCGGCGTAGGTCGCGGGGATGATGGAAGCGTAGCCTTGCGCGTTAGCCGCATGCGTTGCCGTCGCGCCGTTGGCGAACATATACGGTTCGACCACTATTCTCGACTCGGCGGCATTCAAGCCGGTAATCCACCCCGACGGATTGTTCAGGGAGGTCGCTGGCATGCCGTGAATGTACGGGCGTCCAAAAAACCACAGGTCGGCATAGACAACGATCAACGAAAGGGCAACGATGATCTTACCGATCTGAGGGCGGCGATACAGCCAGAACAAGGCGGCGGCCAACAAGTAGCGAGGCGTTGATAAACCTGCCAGGGAGGCAAATGCTCTTGCGTGCCATGACAGTTCAGCGCCGACAAATTTCGGGCTAGAGAGAAAGAATGCGTCGGCCGGCACGGCGACGACGGCCAGCGCCAACGCAACAAAGATCGGCCAGCGTGGGAGGGACTCTCCGGCCTTCAATCGGGTAATTATCGTTTCAAATCCGATTCCGGCCAGCCCGGCTCCGGCAAAGCAAACATACAGCATGAAACGCGACGGCACGCGGAAAGACGAGACGGCCGGAAGCAATCGCGCGTCAGGCGAGAAAAATGGAAGGGAGGGGTTAAAGCCGAAGAGCAAACCGACGGCGAGGGCGGCGATCAAAAACCACTTGAATTGTTTCGAGCCGGACGGCGTCTCCCGAGTCAGCCCGATCAGCGCCAGTATCAAAGCGAATGCGCCAAAGTAGCCGTTGCGTTCCCACGGCAGGAACACGTCGAACGGAATGGCCGCGAGCGCGATGGAAGAAAGGTCGGGTAAGGTGAGTGCGAACGGCAGGCCGCAGTCGCGCAAGAGTCCTTCGGCGTGTGTCGAAAGGCGGATGAGTTCGATAGTGGGCAAGAGTTGAATGGCGAACCCGCCCACGACGACGAGAAATGCCAAAAGGCCCAGTGCGCCACGCGCGAGAATCGTTTTCCAGTCGAATGGCCTAAATTGCAGAATGAGCCAGTGCGCGCTGGCGATGAGCATCAGGATGACGGTGAGGATGAGAGTGGCCGGGTGGCCGCCGAGAAAATGGAGGCCGACGACGATGCCGCTCAAGATCGCCCATCGCCATGATCCCGTTTGCAAAGTCTTCTGCCAGAGTCCAATCGCCCACGGCATCCACGCCGCGCTATAGAGCAAGTCAACGTGTCCGGCGTCCACGCGGGGAATGACGAACCCGCTGAACATGAACGCAATGGCGGCGACGTAAGCGCCCTTTCGGGTCAGGCCGTTCCAGCGCATCAGCCAATACGTGCCGAGTCCGAGCCAGCCGACGTGAACCGTGTAGCCGACGCCGAAGGCATAATTGATCGGCAGCAACCTGAGCAGTAATGCGGGCGGATAAAAGATCATCACCTGCGGGTTGCCGACGGCCGGGTAGCCGGAGAGGATGTAAGGATTCCATAGAGGCAGTTGACCGGCGGCTAACTGCTCGCGGGTAAAGTGCTCCCAAAAATAATAGATGAGCAGATCGTTGCCGCTGATGAGAAGCCACGGGCGAAGCAAGATGTGGGCAAACGCCGAAAACGCCAGCAGAAACATGACTGCCGACGAAGTCAGCCATTCGGGATAGCGATCAAAGAGTGACGTGAGCTTGTCGAGGGCGCAGTCAAGCCAGTGCGATTGCATGAGTGGAATTCGTGTGGGTGCGGTGATTTTTCCTGCAAAGAGTTCCGAGTGTGTAGAGGGCGTATTGGGATTATAATCTCAAATATGCAAGCGACACGTCTGGAAGAACTTCGATCCCATTCAGTCCACCAAAGGCTGGTGGAAGCAGAGGAGTTTTTCATGAAGCAAGGGCCAATGTTCAGCACGCTTGAGCGTTTAGCTCGACGACTGGAAGATGAAGGGATTCCCTATGCCGTTGTCGGCGGGATGGCGCTCAACCTGCACGAATATGAACGCATGACACGCGACATAGATATTCTCATGACGCCGGCCGGAGTGGAAAAATTTATTGAGCGGTGTGTCGGGCTGGGCTACGTTCAAACGTTTCGCGGCGCGCGGAAATCTTTTCGCGACACTGTTTCGCAAACAACGATAGAAGTGTTAATTACCGGAGAATATCCCGGGGATGGCAAGGCCAAGCCGGTTTCTTTTCCCGACCCGGCAACAGTATCGGTCAAGGTCGGCAACATTCGCGTGATTTCGAAAGAGAAGCTGATCGAGCTAAAGCTTGCGTCCGGCCTGACCGCCCCGCACCGATTGCGCGATCTGGCCGATGTCCAAGATTTGATCACGACACTTAACTTGCCGCTGGATTTCGAGAATAAGCTGGACCCCAGCGTGCGCGCCGAGTACCGGCGGCTGTGGGAAACGGCCCAACACGCGGACAACGGGCCGCACGAGCGAGAGTAAGTTTCCGTGAATTTTCCTCATTGACCGATTCCTCTTTACCTGCTATAGTATCGCTCTGTAGGATGCTCGTAAGTTCTTGTTGGAAAGTGCAGTCAACGGTTCACGGCAATCTGGCGTGAGCCGTTTTTGTTTGGCCGATCCGATAGAGCGAACAAAGCGCCTAACACCAATTTTCTTTTTGCCATAAGGAGGCAAATACAATGTCGGAGCGCATTACTGGTACGGTCAAATGGTTCAACGGGAGCAAGGGCTACGGCTTCATTGCTCACGAAGGCGGAGAGGACGTGTTCGTCCACTTCTCCGCGATCCAGGCAGACGGCTATCGCAACCTGACCGAGGGCGATGTAGTAGAATTCACCATCGAGAAAGGCCCTAAGGGTTTGCAGGCTGCTAACGTCATCAAAAAGTAAACGTTACTAACCCGTACACAAAACCCCGCCGGCGCTTCATGCCCGGCGGGGTTTTTGATTCCCATCGCCAAACCCGATCCGTCCCCTCGCTTCCTCCCTGTTGTTCGCCGCCTCGCGGGTGCTATAATCTCAAAAATGGGAACTTTGGGGAATCAAGGAACTGAGGGAACTTCGGAGTTCCCTCAGTTCCTTGATTTCCCCTACTTCCTTCAATTCCAGAGGAAACTCCATGCCAGAAAAACTCAAGAATAGTTTCGGCGCGCGCGCAAAACTCGGCGAGCATTACATTTACCGTCTCGACCGCCTCGCCAAATCCGGCCTCGCGCCTAAACTAAATCGCCTTCCCTTCTCGATCAAAATTCTGCTCGAGGCCGTTTTGCGAAATTGCGACGGCTATCTGGTGAGTGAAGAGGACGTGAAACGACTCGCCGCGTGGTCTCCCTCCCCCGTCGCCGCTCCTTCGACTACACCCCGATCCGCTCACGCTTCGCCGGCGGTGACGGGGGAGGGCCGGGGTGGGGGCGGCGAACTCCCCTTCCTCCCGGCCCGCGTGATCATGCAAGATTTTACCGGCGTGCCGTGCGTGGTGGATTTGGCCGCCATGCGCGACGCGATGAAGCGGCTCGGCGGCGACCCAAAGAAGATCAACCCGCTCGTGCCGGTTGATCTGGTAATTGACCACTCGGTGCAAGTGGATTACTTCGGCACCGAACTGGCGCTCTTGCGAAACGCCGATCTCGAATTTGAACGCAACCGCGAGCGGTACGAATTTCTGCGCTGGGGAGCGCAAGCCTTTGACAACTTGCGCGTGGTGCCGCCGGCCACCGGCATCGTGCATCAAGTCAACCTCGAATATCTGGCGCAAGGCGTGTTGAG
>CAYYCF010000246.1:0-4008 GCA_964470235.1 uncultured Anaerolineales bacterium
GTTCCCCTTGCCAACGGGACTGTGGGAAGCAAAGGAACTCAAGGGAACTCAAGGGAACTCGGTCGTCAACCATTGTTCAGGATTCACTTGATTGCCGCCGACCCACATTTCAAAATGCAAGTGGCTTCCGGTGGAGAGTCCGGTGGAGCCGACCTCGCCGATCACTTCGCCCGCCTGCACCGTCTGCCCGACGCTGACGTTGATCTTGGATTGATGCCAGTATGCGGTGTACACACCCCACCCGTGATCAATGAGGGTGGCGTTGCCGCGCACGGTCAGCGGTCCGGCGAACACCACCGTGCCGGCCGCCGGAGCGACGATGGGCGAGCCGCCCGGCGCGCCGTAATCAATGCCGCCGTGAAAGTTGTCGTACGGCCCGCCGTTGTATGAGCGCCGCCAACCAAATCCGGTCGTCACCCGATCCGAGTTCACGGGTTTGATGAACATGCCTTGCCATTGCCGCGTCGCCGAATAGGGTGAGGCCAGTTGCGTCACTTGATCGCGCTCCGGCCCGACGACATTCGGATCCAACAGCAGGCTTTGCTCTGCGCCGACCGTAAGCGGTTGATACGGATAGTCGCCGCCCGCCGCCGGAGCCACCGGTATCATCCGCTCGAACGTGATGCTCTCGCCGCCAGGAGTCGTTGCCGTGATCACGAGCGGATACAAGCCAGGATCGGCCAACGCGTTGATACCTTGCAGCGCCACCTGCCCAACCGGATCACTCGCGAAGCGCAGCGGCCACGATCCAAACTCTCCAGAGAGAGTCGTGCCCTCCGCAGTCTTGGCCACGATTTCGAGCGTACCGCCATGCACCGGATGGCCGGGGTTAAGAGTCAGCGCGGAGAAAGGTTCAGGCAGGCCGGTGAGCGCAGGGCCTTGAGAAGGATCGGCGGGCAAGATGATGTATTGACCGGCATACAGTTTGTACGGCGAATCGAGATCGTTGAGCAATGCCAGCCCCCAGACCGTTTGCCCGCTTTGCGCGGCCAACGCCGGAATCGACTCCCCCTTTTGCGCGGACTCCGTTGCCCCAGCCGCCAGGCCGATGTTCCCTTCGGGATAGATCAACGATTGGCCGACATACAAAAGCGCCGGATTGGTGATGCGGTTGAGCCGGATCAATGTGTCGCGGCTCGCGCCGACTCGTTTGGCAAAACCGTCCAACGTTTCTCCGGCGGCCATTTCGTGAATGGTCAGCGTGCCGGTTACACCGTCGAAACCTGGAATAGTCAGCGTTTGCCCAACCGAGAGCAGTGATGGATCGGCGATGCCGTTGGCTTGTTGTAAGGCGTCAACGGTTGTGCCGAAGGCCAGGGCAATGGAATACAGACTGTCGCCGGGTTGGACGACGTATTGTGGGCCCGGGGTTTGCGTTTGGGCGTAGGCGGATGGGGCAGAGAAAGCGAGAAGGCAGACAGTTAATAGGACGCGGATAAACGCGGATGAACGCGGATAAAACCTTCTTTTTCGATCTGCGTGTATCTGCGTGCATCTGCGTCCAGATTTACTTTTCAAATCCAAGTTCGTCACCGATGGAAATTAGTTTCAACAGGTCAGGAGAAGCTTCGAGCACGTATTGTGCCGGAGCGCGCGGCGCGTAGATTGGCCGCCACGGCCGGGCGAGGCAAGTATCCACGACTCGATAGCGCGCGTCAAGCCACACGGCGGCGATGGGGAAGGACACGAAAAACATGTGAATGGCGGCGGCCATCCGCGACTCGCGCCGTTCGACCAACAGCAGGCCTTCGCCCTCCGCCAACGGACCGCGCAGAGTCAGCCCGCGCAATCGGCACCAGAATGAAGCGCACCATTGGACGTGAGTCAGGAGGATTGTTCGAGTGGGTTTGAGGAGAAGACGCATACAAAGACGACTGACGATGGATGAAAGACGTCCATCGTCTATCGTCCGTCGTCAACATCACGGCACAATTAAGGTTTGCCCCACAAAAATTTTGTTGGGGTCGGCGAGGCCGTTGAGCGATTGCAGTATAGCGGTGGTCGTGCCAAAGCGCGAGGCGATGGAGCGCAGGGTGTCGCCCCGTTGGACGACGTACGTTTTCGACGCGCCCGTGTTCGTAACCGGCAAATTGATCACTTGCCCGGCGAAGATACGGCTGGGGTTGATGGCCGGGTTGACGGCGATGATGGCGGCGGCGGTGACGTTGTATTTGCGCCCGATGCTGAACAGGGTGTCGCCGCGCTGCACAGTGTAGGTCGAAAGTCCGCCGGGAGACGCGGCGGCGGGGGCGGCCGGCGCAGTGGTTGGCGCGGCGCCTGCGGGCGCGGTCGTGGGCGATGAGTTGACTCCCAACGGCAAACGGATCACTTGCCCGGCGAACACCCGGCGCGCGTCGGCGATGGAGTTGACGGCCATAATGGCCGAAATGCTGGTGCCGTATCGCAAGGCGACGGAGTACAGGGTGTCGCCTCGCTGGAGAGTGTAATTAATCAACTGCGTTTGCGTGGCAGTTGGGGCGGCCGCGGTGGCCGGAATGGTTGTGGGAACGGCCGTCGGACTCGCCGCCGAGGCTGAACCAGCGGTCGCGCTGGCGGCAGGCGCGGACGTTGGCGCGGCGGCTGAGGTGGCGGTCGGGGTAGATGTGGGAGCAGATGTCGCCGTCGGCGCGATAACGGCGCTGCCATCCACCTCGATCAGGCTGGCGTCGTCCACATAAACATCGTTGTGTTCCATCCCCCAGCGCGGCTTGGTGTGCGTGTACACGGTGAGTGTGGAGCTTTGGGCGACGACTTCCACGGTGAACAAAGTCCAAGTGTCGTAAGCGTTGAACGGCGAACTCCAGGCGATGCTGGCGCTGAATGGATTCGCGCCGCCGGTCGGATCGATCCCCACGCGCATATCCAGATCGTTATCCACAACGGTTGAAGTGAGACTGCTGCCGTTGGCTGACCAGGCGTGCATGTACACGGTGAAGCGATAGCGCCTGCCAGGTGTGACGCCCGATACTTGCTGGTACATTCCGGCTTCGTGAGTGGAATAAAACGTGAAGTATTTTTGCGCGTTCTCGCCGCTGTGAATGCGGTTGGCAAAGGGCGCGGCCTCACGCCATTCCGGGCGGTGCCATGCCGGGCAGTCGGCGCACCACGTGGGATGCGCCGCGTCGCCAGGCTCTAACCACCAGGCCCGCCAGCCGTTCGCGACCTGCACTTCGTCAATGGGCAGGGTGGGAGGCGCCCAGGACTCGGTGTGGCAGCACTGCTTTGAATACGGGCTCTCGAAGCCAGGGTTGACCAGCAAATTCGGAGCGGCCGTTGTCGTGGCGCTCACGCCCTGGGCAAAACCCACTGCCGCGATCACCACCGCGGCGGCCAGTGAAAGTGTCACAAAGTTTTTCATGGTGTGCAACCCCTGTTCAGTGCAACTCGCTGCCACGCGCGGCGACGGCACTTTCAAGTCAGAAGTGATGCAACATGCGTGCCTGACGCGGGAACAACAATAAAAACGGGACGGTTGTGGCAACCGTCCCGGAGCAGGGGCGAAACATTCGCCTCGCGGCGACTGGCTTTCTTGAGCCCGTAAAGGCCGCTTTGCGTGCTTGGCCCCTACTGTGTTCGATTCAAAACGCGCTCAATACTGTCCAATAATTCCTGCGGGCTGAAGGGCTTGGTGATGTAATCGTCTACTTTGGCGATGTGCATGCCCAACACCTTGTCAATGTTTTGCGCTTTGGCAGTTACGACGATGACCGGGATGTTCTTCATGCCTTCGCGCGCTTTCATCTGGTGATACACTTCCCAGCCGTCCATATCCGGCATCATCAAATCCAGAAGCACCAAGTCGGGGGCGCCGCGCTCCATCATTTCCAACCCCTCGCGCCCGCCCAGCGCGCCTATCACCTCAAAACCTCTGCGGGTGAGAATCAGCTTAATTAAATCAATGATTCCCTGATCGTCTTCAATGCAGATGATGCGTTTTTTCTGGTCGGCCATAGGCTGTCTTGTCGTAATTGCTCACGCCCTTGATAATGAGGTTGGTTTGGCAGTCTA
>CAYYCF010000247.1:0-4006 GCA_964470235.1 uncultured Anaerolineales bacterium
TAATATTCGCGCCAGAAGCGATAAGCGTGACGTTGCCGCCACCAGAAGAGCAATTCCCCCCGGTGCTGTTCGCCACAATCGAGTTCTTGATGTTGACCGTGCTGGGCAGCCCCCCGCTTTCGTTGTAGATGCCGCCGCCGGTAGACGCGGTGTTGGCGGAGATTGTACTGTTGTTGATCGTCATCGTGCCTTCATAGTTGTGTAACCCCCCACCTAATCCAGAGGCAGAATTGCCGGAGATTGTGCTGTTGGTGAGGGTCACCGTGCTGCCATCGTTCACTAACCCCCCACCTTGAACGGCGGAGTTGCCGGAGATTGTGCTGTTGTTGATGGTCATCACGCCGCTGGAAAGGTTGTATAACCCCCCGCCAAAAAGGGCGGAGTTGTTGCCGGAGATTGTGCTGTCGTTGATGGTCACCGTTCCAGCGTAGTTGTATAACCCCCCACCAACATCTGCGGCATGGTTGTTGTTGTTGCCGGAGATTGTGCTGTTGTTAACCGTCATCGGGCCGTACATGTTAAGTACCCCCCCACCTCCATAGCCTGTGTTGCCGGAGATTGTGCTGTTGTTGAGGGTAACTTGGCCACGCGACAAAAGCCCTCCTCCCCCGCCCTGAACATCCGCGCAACCGTTGCTCACCGTGACGTTATTCAAGGTGAGATTGCCTGCGCCGCTGATGCGTAAGACGCGAAATTCCGATGCCACTTGAGTGCCATTGATCGTACAAGCCAGCGCGGCGCGTTGCACGGTTGCGCCGTTACCGTTGATGGTGATCGGGCTGGTGATCGAGGGCAAGCCGTTCTGGCCGTCGGGGGGGGTGGCATCCACGAAATCGGGCAGGGTGTAGGTGGAACTAGCGGCAAGTTCGATGGTGTCCGCGCCGCTGCCGGCGGGGCAATCCGCATTCGTCGCCGCGTCATTGTTGGCGTTCTGGATGGCTTCGCGTAGTGAGCACTGGCCGTCGGCGGCGATGGTGACCACCCCGGCGGCGACGGTGATAGTGGCCGCGTGCGCCGCCGGAACTGGCAGCGTCCCCAGCAGGAAGGCGGCCAGCGCGGCAATAAATAGCAAATGAAGTCCTCTGGCGAAGGCTTGGGTGAGCGTGTGTCGGTTCATTTTGAAAACTTTTTTGTCAAACATGTCGTCTCATTTTTCTTTCCGCCCGCGCGTGCCGGTGGGCGCGGGATCATCGGCTCGCACCGCGCCCGGGTTCAGCAGCGATGCCATTATCGCCATCACCGTGATGATGGGTAGAAACTTGCCAACGTGAACCTTTATCATTTGACTACCTCCTTGTCATTAAAAGAAACGGGCTGTCCATTGGCGCATATGCCAACGACAGCCCACGGGTTCTTTCACCTCTGACCGGGCTGAGGCTAACTCAATTTTCGACGACCGGCGCATGCATGCGCGCCGGCTTCAAACCAAGCGTTATTCGGCTTCGTCGTCTCCCGTGTCGTCCACACTCGCGCTGCGTAATACTTCAACAAATCTCAGGCGGCCCTTCTTTACAATCAACCGCACCTGGCCGAATTCGCCAACTTCTACCAGCGCCTGGCATATTTTGTTTAACTCGCTTGCGCTGAGAGTCCGTTGGGAAACGATGTGTACACCTTCGTGTCCAATTTCAGAGGTGCAGTTCATGATTGGAGGTAGCCAATGCAGTGGAGTCGGGACGATGTACAAGCTCGCGAAATTATATGCGATATCGGATATAATTGTCAAGCCGGAAGTGCCCGGCCAGTTTTGTTGTTCTTGGGCTTCGGTCCTGGCCGGCGGTCGCGGGCTAAGTATTCTCTGACCGCCTGAGCTGTAGTAATCCAATTGCGCCCCAGTTTCTTGCCCCACATATCACCTCGGCTAACCAATAGGCGCATGTGAGCAGGGGATAGCCCGCTAAGCTCGGCAGCTTCTGCAAGGGTGATCAGCTCTTCCAGTGCTAGCTGGTTGCCGGTACCCTTCTTGCTTCTGCTGGGCATCAGGTATCAGAGGCTTGCCAGTAAGCGCTCTCTCAGTTATTCCTCCAATTCCATTGACCTGCGGAAGTATAGGCTCTATTATATGTTCTGCTGCCTGAATAGCGAAGGGCCAGGCTGCGGCTGGAATTGGACGTCGCACGAAGGGGAAAGAGCAAACAATGAAATGCCAATCCATTAGTGGTCAGGGCAACAACTGGGCCTATGGGCAGAAAAAAACTCCCGAAGGTTTGAGTCCTTCGGGAGTTTGAGAAGAAACGGGGTTCACTTACCCAGCCGCTTTTTGAATTCCGCGTTCAGCGCCGGAAGAATTTTGAAGAGGTCGCCCACCACGCCGTAGCGGGCCAGTTTGAGCGGCACGTTATTGATTTCGGGGAGTATAATTATCACAAGAGGTACGCCATGACCAATTTAGAGCAAACCATCATTCGTGAAATTGCCACGCTTCCCGAATCCCGCCTAACCGATGTGTTGAAGTACGTTCGCTTCGTCAAACTTGGTTTGGCAGATAGCGATGAAATTGAAATACGCTTTGACAAATCATGGGAGCGTGTGCGCGCTCGCGCGAAGAAACTGAATATCACACAGGAAGATATTGAAGCCGAGATCCGCGCGGTGCGTGAGGAAAAGTAATGCGCGTCGTCGTAGACACGAACATCATTGTTTCAGGATATCTTGGTGGCGCACTGGAAGCAATTATCGTTGCATGGAAATCGGGGAAATTTACGCTGGTTGTGAGTAATGCCATTGCCGATGAATATCACGAAGTCTTGAGACGACCCAAATTCAAAATCGAACGCGCAGAACTGGATGATTTTTCCGCGCTTCTTCTCGACAAAGCGGAATTTGTCAGCCCTTTGGAAACAATTAGTGCCATTGTTACCGACCCAGCGGACAACAAGTTTCTCGAAGCTGCGGTAACAGGAAAAGCAAATCTCATCGTCAGCGGAGATGATCATCTGCTTGAATTGAAAACTTATGGAGAAATCCCAATCATTACCGCGCGCGATTTCATCACGCGGCTGAAAAGCCTGTAATCGGAAACGGCACGGTCCTCAACGCCTGGCTGGGCTTCGTGAGCGAAGAAGAATTCGTCGGCGCGTTTGAGAGCGCGCTCAAGTGATCACTTCCCCAGCCGCTTCTTAAATTCCACATTCAGCGCCGGAAGAATTTTGAAGAGGTCGCCCACCACGCCGTAACGGGCGAGCTTGAAAATGGGCGCTTCGGCGTCTTTGTTGATCGCCACGATCAACTTCGACGTGCGCATTCCGGCTTGATGCTGAATAGCGCCGGAGATGCCCGAAGCGATGTAAAGATCAGGGCTGACGGTGCGGCCCGTCTGCCCCACTTGGTTCGAATACGGAATCCAACCGGCGTCCACCGCCGCGCGGCTCGCGCCGACAGCCGCCCCTAACGTTTCGGCTAATTCCCGCACCGGCGCAAATCCATCGGGGCCGCCCACACCCCGCCCGCCCGACACGATAATCTTGGCATCGGCCAGACTCACTTTGCCCTCGTCAATCGCGTAACCCGTCACCTTCGTCCGTATCTCGTCTTCTTTCAATGCGGGTTCGACTTTCGAAATCTCGCCGGTCTTGCCCGCGAGGGGTTCGGGCTTCGGAAATGCGCGCGGTCGCAGCGTGATCACTTGCGGGCGGCGCGTCTTGGCAACGACCGTGCTGAGCAATTTTCCGGCATAAGCCGGATGCGTGACGTACACCGCGCCGTCTTTCACGTTAAGTCCCGCGCCGTCGGCGATGGCCGAAGTGCCAAGCTCCACCGCCGCCATGCCAAACACGTCGCGCCCGCGTGTGGTCGCCGGGCCGAGGATCACGTCGGGTTTTTGCGCGGCTTCTTTGTACAGCTTGGCGATCAACGCCGAATACGGCCGCACACGAAAGTCGGCCAGCGTGGCGTCGTCGCACAACGTGGCCGCATCCGCGCCGTACTCAAACGATTCTTTCGCCACACCCTCAACGTTGTGGCCCAACACCAGCGCGGTCACGGTCGCGCCGCCCAGGTCGGCGGC
>CAYYCF010000248.1:0-4003 GCA_964470235.1 uncultured Anaerolineales bacterium
ATCACGAGAAAATTTCTTTGCTGTAAAAACAACAATCTGGCGGGTAAGGTACTAATTGAAAGGGAACAATATGTTTGCATACTTGTGATTCTATACAAGCGTCCATGATACTTTTATAGATTTGCGCCTGTGCAATCATCCGAGTTTTTGAATCACCTTGAACACCCTTCATATTCACGTCAAATTCAGTGATGTAAATCGGCAATCCATAACTTTTCATGGCTAGAATAACATCATCTTTTGAAGGTGGAGTAGAACCAGATAAGTGCATTTCAAGACCGACACCATCTAATAATGACTTTGCGCTTAATGTTTTAGCAACATCCATAGTGAGTTGATAGCGGCTACCTGCTGTTGTTTCGTTTTCATAGTCGTTATAAATCAAAGTAGCAGATGGGGAATCTGTTCGCACTTCTTGAAATGCTATTTCTAGATAATCAGTTCCCAGTTTTTGATAAATTATGTCTTTTGGATTTTTGTACTCATTGACGACAACTATAATTGGATTCGTTCCTTTGGTCTCAGACATTACGGTTTGGATATATTCCTTGATGGAATTGTTCCATACATCTTTTGACTCCGTATTTCTTAGCCAATTTGGAATTTCCCATGACCAAACTAGCGGATGAATCATCAATGACATATTGCTATTTTTTGTTTCTTTGACTAAACCCCGTAAGATGTCAAGAGTAAAAACACCTTTCTGATTTTCAATGCAACAATCCATTCCTTGATAAATTGCTCCGAGATTGAACTCTTGCTTTTGGATTTTCAATATATTCTGAAAATCTTGGCCGGTTGTATTATTGCCGCCAAAGAATGAGCCTATTTTCAGTCCTAGCCAGTCTGCCAATGTTTTTATCGTGGATTTCTGCCATTTTTCGCCACTTTGCCTTAAGGCTAAAGGCACACCATTTACGACTAAAAAAGAATAATCAATACCCTTAACCGTTTTTGCTGATGTAAATTTTCCGCTGTTCTTACGGATTTCATCAGTTAATTGGCTTTCGTCCATTTCTACGTCATTAACCGTGACTTTTCCGCCGTAAGCGTGAACATAGTCATCAACCCATTTTGACAAATCTTTTGCGTCTGCGATGTTTTCAGGTGTAGGTGTTGGCGTGATAGTGGACGTAGACGGAACGGGAGTAAAAGTTGGTTCTAAAACAGGCGTAAAAGTTAACGTTGGAATAGCCGTTTCTGTCGGAACGGCAGTAACCGCTGGCGCACAAGAAACCAAGATGGCAGAAAGAAGCAAAACCGTGATGAACGTTTTTGTTTTCATTTTTACCTTGATTAGCAAAGGAACTGCCCAACAAAGATTATACTGCCACGACTAGCGGAAAGTAAATCCAAGCCCAGCAGGCCGGCAGTTGATCCGTCCGCCCCTGCTTTTTTCAGAGCACGCTAACTTGGGTGTTCCGCTTTTGTTGGCCCCCCTTTGGGATTTGGATGTTGGGATTTGGGATTTTCCTCTCACCCCCACCCCTCCAACCCCTCCTTCACCTTCGCCACAAAATAATCCGCAATCGCGCCGTCAATGATGCGGTGATCAAACGTCAGCGAGATGTACACCATCGGGCGGATGGCGATGGCGTCGTTGATGACGACGACTCGCTTTTGGATCGCGCCCACGCCCAAGATGCCGCATTGCGGCTGGTTGATGATCGGTGTGGCGAAAAGCGAGCCGGATACGCCGTGATTGGTGATGGTGAACGTGCCGCCCTGCACTTCGTCCGGTTTCAACTGTTTACTGCGGGCGCGATTGGCGAGGTCGTTCAATTCGCGCGCAATGGCGAGCAGTGATTTGTCGTCGGCTTGTTTGATCACCGGCACGATCAACCCTTCCTCGCCCAGCGACACCGCCACGCCGATGTTAACTTCCTTCCTGAGAATAATTTTGTCGTCGGCAAAAGAACTGTTGACAAGGGGGAAGGCTTTGAGGGCGGCGACGGACGCGGCGACGAAATAAGCGGTGAAGGTCAGGTTGACTCCATCGCGCGCGAAGATCGCCTTGTTCGCTTCGCGGTGGGCGATGGCTTTGCTCATGTCGGCCTCGAACACGGTGGTGACGTGCGGCGAGGTGTGTTTGCTCCGCACCATGTGCTCGGCGATGGACTTGCGCATGGGATTGAGGGAAATGGTCGCGCCGGGCGCGAGGGCGGGCGCGGGAGTGTGGGGGTGTGGGAGTGTGGCAGCAGTGGCAGGCGGCGCGGTTTGGCGCGATTCGACAAACGCCAGCACGTCTTTCTTTGTGATCCGTCCACCGAGGCCTGTGCCTTTGATCTGCGAAAGATTGACGCCGTGTTCGCCCGCAAGTTTGGCAACGACGGGCGAGATGAAGCCGAGATCGGCTAAGGCGTGATGCGTGACGGGTGGCGGTGGCGGGGTTTGGGGGTGCGGGGGTGTGGGAGTGGGAATGGTATCGGCAGCCACAGCTTCTCCCATCTGTCCGATCACGGCCAGCAGTGTTCCCACTTTGACGGTCACGCCTTCGGAAATGTAGGCCTTGAGCAAAACGCCCGAAGCGGAGGCGGCGATCTCCGTGTCCACTTTGTCGGTGGTCACTTCCATGATCGGCTCGAACTCTTTGACCGCCTCGCCTTCCTTCTTCAACCATTTGCTGACGGTGGCTTCGAAAACAGACTCGCCCATTTGGGGCATGATGACGTTAATTGACATGTCGCTCTCCAAATCTCCGGGTCAAATCCAAAATCCCAACTTCCAAATCCCAAACTTGCGCGTTGGGATTTGGGTATTGGGATTTGGGATTTGGGATTTTTATTCGATGCGCTTGAACGACTTCGGGTATCTCACCGCCGCCAGTTCGGCGTACTTGTCTTTGTAATACTGCCACTCCTGCTTGTGCTTCTCGGTCACGTCGCCGATGATCTTGGCCGGAACGCCGACGGCGATCTTGCCGTCGGGCACTTCGCCGCGCACCACCGCCCCCTCGCCCACAATGGCCCAATCGCCGACAACGCTGAAGTCGGTGAGAATTGCGCCGATGCCGATCACGGCATTATCTTTCACCGCGCAGTTGTGCAGGATACATCCGTGACCCAACTGCACATTCGAGCCGACGACCGTTTCGCCGTTCTCGCGCGCGTGAATGACCACGTTCTCCTGCACCGACGTGCGGTCGCCGATTCGCACGCGGCCATAATCGCCGCGCACGCGCGCGCCGACTCCGACGAAGCACCCTTCGCCGATCACCACGTCGCCGATAATGTCGGCGCTCTCCGGCACGAACGACGTTTTGCCGATTTGCGGGCGCTTGCCTTCGAATTCGTAGAGAGCCATGAGTCCCTTTCACCGCGGAGTACGCCGAGAGCGCAGAGAAAGTGCGTCAACGGATTGAACGGATGGAACGGATGTCAAAAAAAGATCGGATACGCCGCCGGATCAACTTCGTGCATCATCTCATACACCATCTCGAACACCTGCTCCACATTGGGCTTCGACCAGTAGTCGCCGTCCGAGCCGTAAGCCGGGCGATGCGGTTTGCCGGTGAGCGTGCGCGGTTCGGAGTCCAGCCAAAAATATCCGCCCTGCTTTTCGATCACTTCTTGCATCATGGTGGCCGTCGCCCCGCCGGGCACGTCCTCGTCCACGAATACGATCCGGCTCGTCTTCTTGAGTGAGTCCAAAATACGTCCGTGTATGTCAAACGGCAGGAGCGACTGCGCGTCAAGCACTTCGGCCTCGATGCCGACGCGGCTTAACAAACCGGCGGCGTCCATCACGATCCGGCAGCACGCGCCGTAAGTAACAATGGTAACATCCGCCCCCGCCCGCAACACGTCCGGCACTCCCAGCGGCACGGTGAACTCGCCGATGTTATCCGGCAGTTTCTCTTTGATGCGATACCCGTTGAGCGTTTCGACGACGAGCGCCGGTTCATCCGACCGGAGCAGAGTGTTGTAGAAACCGGCGGCCTGAGTCATATTGCGCGGCACGAGGACGCGCATCCCGCGCAAAAGATGAATCACGCCGGCCATCG
>CAYYCF010000249.1:0-3968 GCA_964470235.1 uncultured Anaerolineales bacterium
GAGACCACGCCCTCTTGAATCCGCGCCCCGCCCGAGTCGTTGAGACCAATCACCGGCGCGCCGGTCTTCGTCGCCATGTCCATGATCTTGCAAATCTTCTCGGCGTGCACTTCGCCCAAACTGCCGCCAAACACGGTGAAGTCTTGCGAGAAGACGTACACCAGCCGCCCGTCAATAGTGCCCCAGCCGGTCACCACGCTGTCGCTCAAAAATTTTTTCTCGTCGAGGCCGAAGTCGTGCGTGCGATGCGTGACGAAGGTGTCCAGTTCACGGAACGAGCCGCGATCCAACAGCAGGTCGAGCCGCTCCCGCGCCGTCAGCCGCCCGCGCCCATGCTGAGCCTCAATGCGCTCCTCGCCGCCGCCAAGTTTCGCCTCTTCACGCAAGTCGCGCAGTTCCTGGATTTTCGGATCAATAGCCATGAATTTGCTCCGCAAATGACCACAGACGACTGACGACAGATAACGGTCGTCTATCTTGCTCCGCTTCGCCACGGAGACTATCGTCGTCTATCCCGCTCCGCTTCGCTTCGGGGACTATCGTCGTCTATCGTCTTCTTCAACAGCACCCCCCACGCCGCCGCCAGCACAAACAAAGTCAGGCCGAGCGCGAAGCCGGTCGAGAGTTGCGCGTAATCGGATCGGGCGAACAGCGCGCGGTCAACCCAGGCCTGCGCCTGTGACCCGGTGACGGCGGCCAACGCCAACCACCGCCCCCACCGTTTCATCCGCCACAACCCGATCCCCGCCGCGAACAACAATACGCCCCACACCGCCGCCGAAAAAATGGCGTACGGCAGCGGCAAAGATAAATTCAGCTTTTCCAAAAAACTCTGGCGGATGAACAGCACGGCCGCCCGCGTGCATTGTTCCAGCCCCAGTATAAACACTAGCAGTGAGAGGGAAGTTACGGTGAGAGGGCGACGCAAAGCAAATGATGAATGATGAATGATGAACGATGAATGCAGGCGGCGCGATTCATCATTCATCATTCCGCATTCATCGTTACGGTGTTAGCATAATCTTCCCAAAAAACTCGCCGCGCCCCATTTTCTCGTGCGCGGCGCAGGCCTCGGACAGCGGGAATGTTGAATCAATTGGCGCTTGAAGTTTTCCGGCGAACACCAGGGCCATCACCGTCTCGAAGTCGGCGCGGTTGCCCATCGTCGAGCCGATGAGGCTGATGTGCTTGCCGAACATAAAGCGATTGTCAAATTCAAATCTGGGGCCGGACGTGTTGCCGACGGTTAGCACACGGCCACCCCGCCGCGCGGCGCGCAGGCTGGTCATCATCGTCGCCGCGCCCACGTTGTCCACCACCGCGTCCACGCCGCGCCTCTCGCTGAGTTGAAATATTTTCTTGCCCCAATCTTCTTTCGAGCGATCGATCAACACGTCCGCGCCCAATTCCTTCGCGCGCGCCAGTTTGCTTTCGCCCGAACCGACGACGTACACCGTGCAGCCGATGTGCTTGGCAACTTGGATCGCCGCCGTGTTCACGCCGCCGCCCGCGCCGACGATCAACACACTCTCGCCCGCATGGAGGCCGCCTCGGGTGATTAAGCTGTGCCAGGCGGTGAGAAAAACGAGCGAGGCCGCCGCCGCCGTTTCAAACGAAACGCCGTCTGGCAGCCGGAGAAGGTTGCGCTCCGGCAGGGCGATATATTCGGCGTACGTGCCGCGCGCGTTCTCGCCCAGCACGCCGCCTTTCACGCACACATTGTCTTCGCCGCGTTGGCAGAACTCGCAGACACCATCGGAGAGCGTGCCGTCAATGACCACGCGATCCCCGGCGGCATACTGAGTCACGCCCTCGCCCACTGCCTCCACCAGGCCCGCGCCGTCGGCTCCTGGAATGTGCGGGTAGTCCAGTTTGATTCCAGGCCAGCCGACGCGCACCCATTCGTCGAGCCGGTTCAGCGCGGCGGCCTTGAGCCGGATCAACACTTCGCCCGGATTCGGTTCGGGCGTCGGAAAGTCGGAATACTGTAAAACTTCCGGCCCGCCATGTTGAGAGAAGAGCATAGCTTTCATGAAGCGGCGTAATCGCGCAGGAGTTTGACGCGCGGTTCACGGCTCAATACCGCGTTGAACAATCGCTCGTCGGCAGTGACGAAGTCGCAATCACGTTCGCGGGCCAGCGCAATGTTGTACATTGAATCGTATACCGTTCGATTGAATTGACGAGCAATCCGGTAAGCCTCTCCGATCAGAGGTTCCATTCCAACGATCCAAATGCCGGTTGAAATCACACTATCAATAATACGCGTTGCTTCTTCTTCGCCTAGCTGGCTCCGTTTTTTCCACAAGATGTTAGCGACCTCTGCCAGCAACAATTCCGGCGCGAGAAGAATCACTTCGCCTTTTTCCAGTTGTGCTTCAATAGCCTCCGCTTTAGTCGAGTCATCTTCCGGAAGAAACCATTTGATGACAACGCTGGAGTCAACCACGACCGTTGTCATCGTTCACGATCCTCTCTGATCAGAGGTACGCTGTCGGGAAAAATACCGTATTTTTCTTTCAGACGCGCCCGGGTTTCCCGCAAGTTGCGATGAGCAGTTGCACGATCCATTTTGGGCCGCAGAACCACCTGATTACCTATAACAGTCAATATCCACTCGCCGCCTACCGGCAACAATTCACGTGGGATGAAAATGCCATCCCGTGCTGGAAGGGTTTTGATCGTCATACAGCCTCCTCTATCTTAATCCAAGTTCACTTCTCGCAATCACCATCCGTTGAATCTCACTCGTCCCTTCGTAGATTTCGGTGATCTTGGCGTCGCGGAAGTAACGCTCGACCGGCAGTTCTTTGCTGTAGCCCATGCCGCCGTGAATTTGCACCGCTTCGTGCGCGCAGAACATTGCCGTTTCCGAAGCGTACAACTTCGCCATCGAAGCCTCCAGCGTGTATCGCTCGCCCGTCGTCTTGCTCCGCTCTTTCATCAACGCCGCGTTATAAATCAAAAGGCGCGACGCTTCAATGCGCGTCTTCATGTCGGCGATTTTGAATTGCAGTCCCTGAAACTGGCCGATCTTCTGCCCGAAAGCTTCGCGCTCTTGTGCATAGGCGATGCTGGCCTCGTACGAGGCTTCGGCAATGCCGAGAGCTTGCGAGGCGATGCCGATGCGCCCGGCATCCAGCACGGTCATCGCAATTCTAAATCCATCGCCCTCGCCGCCGAGCCGGTTCGCCACCGGACAGCGGTAGTCCTCGAACACAATTTCACTTGTCGCCGAGGCGCGAATGCCGAGCTTGGGTTCTTTCTTGCCGCGTGAAAAACCTGGCTTGTCCGTTTCGACGATGAAGGCAGAGATGCCTTTGTGCTGCTTCTCCGGCGCGGTCATGGTGAACAGCACAATCACGTCGGCCACCGGCGCGGAGGTGACCCAACTCTTGCGGCCATTGATCACATAATGGTCGCCTGCGCGCACCGCGCGCGATTTCATGTTGCCGGCGTCGGAACCGGACATGGGTTCGGTGAGCGAGTACGCGCCGATCTTCTGGCCGCTGGCAACCGGGGCCAGATACTTCTGCTTCTGCTCCTCCGTGCCAAATTTGTACAGGCCGTGACACACAAGCGAATTGTTCACGCTCATCACCGCGCCATGCGCGGCGTCCACTTTGGAAATTTCCGCCATCGCCAGGACGTACGAGATCGTGTCCAGCCCCGCGCCGCCGTATTCTTCGGGGATTTCAATACCCATCAAGCCCAGCGCCCCCATCTTTTTGATCGTGGCGAAAGGGAACTCCCCCGATTCGTCGTGAGCGGCGGCGATGGGCGCGATTTCTTTTTGCGCAAAGTCGCGCGCCGTTTGGCGGATCATTTCGTGTTCGGGTGTAAGGGTGAGATTCAAGCCGGTGGGGATGAGTTCGGCGGCAGCCACAGAAGTATCCTCCAAGTTTTTGAATCACTGAGTCGCAGACAACACTGACGCGAAGCGGCTGAAATGATTTGTGAACGCCAGG
>CAYYCF010000250.1:0-3963 GCA_964470235.1 uncultured Anaerolineales bacterium
CCCCAATCCGCGCCCGCGCCTTCTTCCATCAATTCCGGGCTCCACATCTCCAGTCCCATTTCAATCGTCGTCGGCACGTTGACGACGCTTTGCGTTTTCTTGCGCGTTTCTTCCAACATCGCCGGCCCGTAAGGGCAAAAGGGCGTGGTCAAGATCATGGTCAAGTTCGCCCGATCGAGCTGAATGTCTACATTGCGGATCAAGCCCAGCTCAATGATGTTCAACCCGATTTCAGGATCGACCACTTCGCGCAAGGCCTCGCGAACCTTCGCCGCCAGCTCCGGCTTGTCGGTGTCGGCTTGCCAGACGACGGTTCGTGAAGTTTCGGCGTTTTCAGTCATAGTTATCCTTCCACAACGGCGACCTCAGAGTCGCCAATGATAAATACACATCGTTGATCGCCGTTGAGCAGGCAGGTCGTCTTTTCGACAGAGCGGGCCAGCATCTTGCTGATCAACGTCTGATCGATCTTGCACACTTCGGGGTGATTCTGGCCGATGACAAAATAGGGGCAGTTATACTCGGTCACTTGATATGAACCGCCAACTTTGTTCCATTCGGCCAAAAATCCTTCTTCGCCAAGCAACTCCATCAACAGAGTCATTTTCTGTTCTAGCGTTTTGCCTTCAAACCGCGCCGCATTATCGCTGGCAATATCTTGCGCCATCGCCGCGAACAGCTTGTCAATGGCGTCGGACGGCATGGCCGTTTTCATCTCGCCCAATAGCAATTCCGCGAAGCGCACGTATTTGGTAGGGAAGCGTTCGAGAGCAGTTTTGGTGAGCGAATAGACTAGCTTGGGCCGGCCGACTCCGGCTCGGTATTCCGTGGCGGTCACCAATCCCTCCGCTTGGAGGGACGACAAATGGTGGCGAACGGAAACAGGCGTCACGCCGGTAGCGGCCGCCAATTCGTTCACTCCCGCCGACCCGCGCCGCCGAAGCTCGTTGATGATTTCGTTGCGTGTCACAGCCATTTCGCCCGCAGTATAGCACATCACGCGGGCCAGTGTCAATATTTATGATACTTATATGAATTATTGACACCGCCTGTAGTGAGTAGTATAATCCCGCCAGCACACATTTTTCCACGGAGCGACCTGAATGAATTCTGTTCTCGAAATTCGAAATCTGCACGTCAACGTTGTAGGCAAACCGATTCTCAAGGGCGTGGACCTTATGGTGAAGCAGGGCGAGATTCACGCGCTGATGGGGCCGAATGGAACCGGCAAAAGCACGCTGGCTTACACGTTAATGGGTCATCCATCATATGAAGTCACTGCCGGACAAGTGATCTTCAAAGGTGTTGACCTGCTTGAACTGGAGTCCGATGAGCGTTCGCGGCTCGGACTCTTCCTGGCCTTTCAATATCCGGTGGCGATCCCAGGGGTGTCCATCGCCAACTTTTTACGGACGGCGCTCAACGCCCGCCGCCGCGCCGCCAACCCCGCCGACAAAGGCATCTCGATACCGGAATTTCGTAAAGTGTTGAAAACAAAAATGGATCTGCTGCAGATGCCGCATGAATTTGCCGGGCGGTATCTCAACGACGGATTCTCCGGCGGCGAGAAAAAACGGGCCGAGATTTTGCAGATGGCGACTCTGGAACCGGAGATCGCGGTGCTGGATGAAACCGACTCCGGTTTGGACATTGACGCGCTTCGCATTGTGGCCTCGGGCGTGAATACCCTGGCCGGGCCGTCACTGGGAGTGCTCGTCATCACGCACTATCAACGTATTCTCAATTACATCAAGCCGCACCACGTCCACGTCATGCTCAACGGACAAATCGTCGAATCGGGCAGCGCCGACCTGGCGCTGCATCTCGAAGAAAAGGGCTACGATTGGGTTCGCGAGAAGCATCAAGAGAAAGTGGAGGCCTGATCGATGTCTACCCAAGTTGCCGAACTAGAAAAACTAAGCGAGTACAAATACGGCTTCAGCGACAACATCCAATACACTTACCAGACTCGGCGGGGGCTGGACGCCGGCGTGGTCGGAGAGCTTTCGGGCATCAAGGGCGAGCCACAGTGGATGCTCGATTTTCGTTTGAAGGCGCTGGAAATCTTCAACAAGAAACCCATGCCCACCTGGGGCGGCAAGATCAATCTGAACTTGGACGAGATCACTTATTACACCCGCCCGTCGGAAAAGACCGAAAGCAATTGGGATGACGTTCCAGCGGACATCAAAAACACCTTTGACAAGCTAGGCATCCCCGAAGCCGAACGAAAATTTTTGGCGGGCGTTGGCGCGCAATATGAAAGCGAGATGGTCTATCACAGCGTGCAGAAACATTTGGAAGAGCTGGGCGTCATTTTCCTGAGTTCCGACGACGGCCTGCGCCAATACCCCGATCTTTTTCGCGAGCATTTCGGAAAAGTGGTTCCGCCGACGGACAACAAATTTGCCGCCTGCAATAGCGCGGTGTGGTCGGGCGGTTCGTTTGTGTACGTGCCAAAGGGCGTGCACGTGGAGATGCCCTTGCAAGCTTACTTCCGCTTGAACGCCGAAGGCACTGGCCAATTCGAGCGCACGCTGATCATCGTGGACGAAGGCGCGCAGGTGCATTACGTTGAAGGTTGCTTCCTCGCTGGGGCGCGCGTGCGGACTCGCGCCGGCGAGAAGCCCATTGAGCAAATTGAAGCGGGCGATGAGGTTCTAACGCATCTGGGGCGTTATCGCAATGTCTATGACACGATGAAGCGCCCATATCGAGGCGATATTTATTCGATCCGCTTTTTCGGCGACAGCGATCGGCAGTTGCAAGTTACGGAAGATCATCCGCTCTTGGTTGTTCGCCGCCATAGACAACATGAGCGCAATAAGGAATACGATCTAGTGTGGACGACGCCTTCCACTATGAAGGTGGGCGATTATCTTGCTATTCCCGTGCCCCAACCCGAAATGGAACTGGCTTACGCGGGCGTGACCATACCGTTGGGGCGCGGCAGACATCAGCCCGTCGAGCGTTACGTAGAATTTCCCCAAGAGAAAGATTTTTATCGCCTGCTAGGTTACTACTTTGCCGAGGGACATGCGGATAACGAGCATTACCTTTCCTTCTCGTTTCACGTTGAAGAAAAAGAATTGTTGGGAGATGTCCGCGCACTCGTTGAGAAATACTTTGGCAAATCTCCAACCGCCAACCGTCCACGTCAGAACGGACAGACTCTTGTGCTTGCATCTACTGAGATGGCGCGTGCTTTCACTCGCGAGTTTGGCGCAAACGTTTACGAAAAGCGCGTGCCGGAATGGGTATTAAGTGCGCCGCTCGACCTGCTCGCTGAGCTCGTGCGCGGGATGTGGTGCGGTGACGGCAGTTATGATGCTCGAAAGAACATGTTTCGATATAACTCAGTCTCCGCCAATTTAGCGTATTCATTCCGTGACGCCCTCTTGCGTCTGGGCATTCCGGCGTCGGTAAATCTTCAGAGCCGCGCCGCGCCGCGCCAGGACATATACGCGGTGGTGATCTCTTCGCCTGCCAATTCGCGTTTTGGCGAAATCGTGGGGGTGGATGCAGAAGATGGCGATTTGAGCGGTTCTCCATTTCAGCTTGACGAGAATTTCCTCTATGTCCCTATCCGTGAAATCGCGAAAGAAAAACAAGAGACGGAAGTTTACAACTTTTCTGTTGAGGAAGACGACTCGTACGTGTGTGAAGGCGTTGTGTCACACAATTGCACAGCGCCTACCTATTCCCGCGACTCATTCCACTCCGGCGTGATCGAGATCATCGTGAAGAAGGGCGCGCGCTGCCGCTACACCACCATCCAAAACTGGTCTACCAACGTGTACAACCTCGTGACCCAACGCGCGGTCGTGAACGAAGGCGCGACGATGGAATGGGTGGACGCGAATCTGGGCTCACAATTAACAATGAAGTATCCGTCGTGCTATCTGGTGGGCGAAGGCGCGCACGGCGAGATTCTCTCGATGGCCTTTGCCGGGCCGGGACAGC
>CAYYCF010000251.1:0-3952 GCA_964470235.1 uncultured Anaerolineales bacterium
CAAGCCGGCAGCCAGGCCCGGGTGGCGCCATATTTACAAAGTCGCCAGCGCGGGCCGGCCGGCCGCCGGCGTCAGCTTGGGCGCAGTTAGCGTGAATTGAGCGCCGGCCGGCTCCCGCTCGGCGGCCGCCGGCGCGGCGTGAATATCAACCGCCTGTGGGCCGTGCGGCGAACGGCGCACGTGAAACCGCACCCGCTGGCCCTCTTTATGGATTTTATGTGTATCCACAAAAGGGCGATGATCTTCGTTTCGGCCACAGGCTCACGCCGTCGCTGGGGCCAGATATTCCTTTCGCTGGGGTTGCGTGCGCTTTTGGGCTGACCAACCCGGCAACTCCACACGCTCTAACACCCATTCAAACAAATCCTTTGGCTTGGCCCCAAAGAAGCGCTCGGCTGCGGTGGTGCCATCACTTCGTCGGATAAAGTAATTGTGCACCGTCGTCAACGCAGTCAGTTTCCGCTTGCTTAACCGATGCAAACTATGATGATGGAGCGCCAGTTGCCCATTCCGTCCTTCGACACACGAACTGGAGCGTTGAAAGACATGTGCGCACTCCAATGCCACGGCCTCGATTACCTGGCGTTCTTCATTCTTCAGACTCGCCAAAGGCCCGGTGGTCTGCCGCAACGGCGCCAAGAGGTCTTGGGACGTCTGTTGTAGCCTTGCGCGTTGCTGAACGTCGGGGATCTTGTGGGACATCACCTCCAGATAGATGCCCGGAATCAATTGGGTGTAAACCGCTTGTTCGACTTCCGGCGGCAAGGCCAACGCTTCGACTTTGGCCCGCACCATCAACCAGAAGAAAGCAATAGTGGCAACCATCTCAATGACCACCCGTTTGGCTTTCTGAATCTTTTTGACACAGTGGTCAGGCAGTTGCGCTTCGGCGGCGACTGCTTCAATGTCTGCAAATTGCTGAACCAGAGCGGCGGACACCTGGTCGGCACTTTGCGGTTGCCCCGTCTGCAAATCATACGGATGATAGACCGTGCTGATCTTCGCCACCGCCCGATGGACGCGGTCTTGTTGCTCCGTGACGGTTTGCAATGTTTGGCGGGCGGCTTGCTCTTGCGGCGTGGGCGGGGGGAGTTTTTCACGGCCCACCCCATTTTCCTCGGGATTCAGCGCCGGTTTTTCACCCTGAGCGGTGTCGCTTTCCATCACCTTGGCCAACGCTTGCGCCGCTTGGCGTTGTCGACTGGCCAACCCCACGCTACACCCCCGCACCAAGTCTTGTTGCACATGGAACAAATCGGGCGAATGGTGGCCCTCCAAATCGTGTTTCACATGCCGGCAAATACTGCGCCCTTCATCGCTCGTCGATTGGATAATCTCCACGCGCAGGCCCTGCGTCGCCTCGGCCATGGCTTGGGTCCAGGTCTCGGCTTGCCGATTCTCCGCATACTGCTCCAGCAGAATGTAGTTGGAGACCGGTTCGATGGCTACCAGACACGGTTCGGGATGAAAGGTCTCATCCTGGCAAACCGTAATGGCCTTACGGGCCATCCCCTGCGCCAAGCGTTGCTGTTCCACTTGTGCAAACTCTCCTACCGCCTGCTCGATGGCCGCCGAAACTTTTTGCTGTGGGCCATAGGACGCCGCCACAAAGACGTCCAACTTCGTCAGTTCCAAAAACAGACACACCAGACGGAGGCCACACGGCCCGACCAACGTCATCACCAAGTGCGCCGCCAACACCAGCCGATGCAGAAAGGCTGTGCCGACGGGCGATTCGAAAAAGGCCGCGACAACGGGGTCCGTCTCGAGGGTCTCCCGACGCTCCAGCCAGTGCTGAAGCGTTCCTCGGGGTATTCCCATTGCTTCCGCCAACTGCCGTTGGCTCACATCGGGTTGCCCTTCAGTTAACTTGGACAGGACTTCCGCTATTTCCTCGCGTTTCCAATGTGTTCTGCTCAGTAGGTGCAAAACTCACATACAAATGCGCATCGCTAGTTACTGGCCGCCTGACAGGGTAGAATACTTCTACTCTGATTCAGGACAGACCAATGCGAAAAGCTAAGAACAACCAAGATGTTCCCAACCGCTACTATCGTCCAGTGAGCAAGATTTGTCCGCGTTGTGGCGCACGCCTCCGACGGCGTTGCACGTTATGGCACAAATATCTGGTTACGCTGGCTGGACGCGCCCACGTTTTTAGCTTGGGTTACATTTGTCAACGCTCTCGTTGTTCGCAGACCGTTTACCGTTCCGGTGAAGCTGAGTTGTTGAGTCCCAAGGGTAGCAGCTTCGGTTTTGATCTGATAGTGCAGATCGGCTGGTGGCGCTTCTGGGAACATCGCGCGCTTGATGAAATAGCGGCGCAGTTGAAAGCCAAGCACTTGCCAGTCTCGCGGCGACATATCCTTAACCTGATTGGCGATTTTCTCGCTTTGCTGCGGGCAGCTCAACCCGCCAAGATCGAAGCGCAGCGGGCGTACTTCAAGCGGCACGGAATGGTTCTCAGTCTGGATGGCATGGAACCCGAGCAAGGTAATGAGATGTTGTTCGTCGTCCGCGAAGCCAATTTGGATTTGACGTTAATAGCCGACACTTTGTATAGCAGCCGCGCCGATTTGATCAGCCGCAAGTTATTGGAACCGATCAAGGCGCTCGGCTTTCGGATACGCGCCGTGGTCAGTGATGCTGACAAAAATATCCGGCGGGCGGTGGAGGCCAGTTTGCCCGGTTGTCCTCATCAAGCCTGCCAAGTCCACTGCCTGTGCGATGCCAGCGAATTTATCTTTGCCGCGGACCGGGCCATGAAAACCGATTTACGCCGTGATATTCGGGCAAAATTGCGCCCGCTCAACCGCACATTGAGCCAAGCACCTCAAGATAACCCAGTGGTCACAGTGCTGACCGACTATTGTGAAGCCCTGCGGGACGCCTTGCGGGCCGATGGGATTGCGCCTTTCAAACTCGCCGGTCTCAATCTCTACGACGAACTGCAACGTCTGGAAACGTCTTTGCACCGTTGCAAAAAAAAGGGGAGCATCCCCTCTTGTTGGCCCTGCTGGACATCCCGGCCATCCGCTGGCATTATGCTGAACCGTACTCTCAACTGAAACGACAAAGCGGATGGATAATTGAGTTAGCTCGTCTGTTTGAACCCTGCGATAAACGTGGTCGGCCACGGACGGTGCGGCAGGTCAAACGAAAAGTCAAACAGTTCTTAGAACGCTTGGAACAGGAAGCCGTCGAACGCCCAGACGAAGCGGAAGTCATTGCCAACATTCTTAAAGCCGTCCGCAATCGTTGGTGGGGCCTGTTCACTTGTTACCGCGTCTCGAATGTGCCGTCTTCTAACAATGACCTGGAAACATTTTTCAAAGATATGAAGCATCATCAACGCCGTATCACTGGGCGCAAGTCGGTTCACGAATTTATCTTGCGTTACGGACCATTTGCAGCCTTCATCGACCGTGCTGAGACGTTCGATGATTTGCTCGCGCGCTTACGCCAGGTAAAGCCTGCCGATTTCAAACAGGCGCGCCAGGCCTTGCGAAAAATCCAGCTGCGTCTAAAAAAGTTGTATCGTTTTCGCCATCATCCCGACGAATACTATCACGACCTGGAAACGCGGTGGGAACAAGCGATTTTATCAAGTCGGTAGCCCGATCAATTGTATGCGAGTTTTGCACCTACTGGTTATAACCTGTGGGCGCCTGAATATCAGCGGCATAAGTCGCGCCATTAGTATGATACGGCGAGCCACAGACCACTTCCCACAAATTGGGACCATACTGCAACACAGGCGCTTGCCAACCAGATCCTACGACCTGAGGTCCGGCAGGCAAAGCCGCCAGACCCGCCTTTCCATATCCACCCGCATACTGTTCAGAAGCTGCCGGCAACAGGGCGTATGGTTGAAAAGATCTACCGTATACAGACTGCAACGACATCGGCGATCTGCCGCCAAATTTCAGTGACGCGGTTGTCCGAGCATAAA
>CAYYCF010000252.1:0-3918 GCA_964470235.1 uncultured Anaerolineales bacterium
TCTTCGGGGTTCATCGAGCCGATGAGGGCGAAGCGGGCGCGATAGGTGGCGGCCAGCGCGCCGCGCCGCACGGTGTATTGCCCTTGCGCGGCGGCGTCCAGGATCGCGTCCACAATTTCGTCGGACAGCAAATTCACTTCGTCCACGTAAAGCAGGTTACGGTTGGCGCGGGCGAGAATGCCGCGCTGGATGAGCAGTTTGCTTTGCGCGGCGGCCCGTTCGCTGAGTCCGCCCACCACGTCTTCGAGCCGCGCGTTGAGCGGTAATTCGAGGAGCGCGACTCGATCCATCGTCGCCAGGGGATCGCCTTCGCCGTATTTCTTGGCGCAATCGGCGCACACCGCGTCCATGCCGCCGATTTCAACATCCTCGGGCATACAACCGTAACCGTTGGCGCACAGCGAGCGCGGCACCAACGGCAAAAGATCGGCCAGCGAACGCACGGCGGTGGTCTTGCCCGTGCCGCGCGGGCCGATGAGCAGAACACCGTTGACGGCGGGGTTGATCAGCGTGAGCAGGAGCGCCGTTTTCATTTCCGTTTGGCCGACGAGGGCCATGAACGGAAAAGGCAGAGAGTCGGTCACGCCGTGATCGTCGGATGGCGGCGCTTCGAGAATCGCTTTGGCCGAGGCTTGTTCAATCAATTGGACGAGCGAAGAAATAGAAGCCACGGCGCTAACTTCCTGACTCGCGCGCGAGGGCGCGTTGCCTGATGCGGTAATCCTGCCGCTTCTGCGCGGCGGCCATGCGCGCGCGTTCGGCGTCGTTGCCGGGGACGAGCGGCGCAACGGCGGTGGGCTGGCCGCGCGCGTCAAGGGCGACGTAGACGACGTAAGCCGAGTTCGTCGGGACGCGGTCGCCGGTGAGCGGGTTTTCGGCGACGACGTTCACCATCACTTCAATCGCCGTCCGTCCCGTCCACGTCACCTCGGCGTTCAACTCCACAAGTTCGCCGACGTGAACCGGCTTGTCGAACGTCATCGAGTCGATGGCTACGGTGACGCAGGGGCGGCGCGCGTGGCGCATGGCGCACATGCCGCCCGCCTCGTCCACCAGTTTCATAATGATGCCGCCGTGCACGTTGCCCAGCGCGTTGGCGTGTTCGGGAGCCATGAGTTGGTTGATCGTCAATCGAGAGTCTGACGTGGTTTTTCCGGGAAGAGTCATTTTGTCTTAATTCATGTCCGGCCGCAATTCGCCGGCGTCCGCCGTGTGCATGCGCTCGGGCATTTCTTCAAAAATATCAATCGTGTCGTAACTCAGTTCGGAGAACATGGGCGGCAGGGGAACGGTGGCCGGCAGGGCGGGGCGGGGCGGGCGCGGCGGCGGCTCGCGCCGTTCCACCCGTTCATCCAACGCGCGTTTACGTAGGATGCGTCCGTCGCGAATCATGTAGCCCACGTATTCGCCGTCAATCGCAAACACGCCGGCAGTTTTCACATCCATAAAACCGATCCATTCGCCAACCGTGTTGAAGAGGTAGCCGTTTTCGTAATAAGCGGCATGCTCGCCGCGGGAGGTGTAAATGGGTTTGAGCGCCATTGGGAGTTTACCTGTTCCGTTGATTATAGTCAGGAGGCGGCAACTGCGCCATAGAGATTGAGCAGTTCCTTTGCCGATGTTTCCCAGTGGAACTGCGCGGCGCGCGCCAACCCTTTTGTTTTCAGCGCCGCCGACTCCGCCAGCGCCCGCTTCAATCCGTCGGCGATGGAGTCGACCTCGTAGGGGTCAACCAGCGCCGACGCGCCGCCGGCCACTTCGGGTAAGCACGACACGTTCGACGTGAGGGTGGGTGTGCCGCAGGCCATCGCTTCAAGCAATGGTAAGCCGAAGCCTTCATATAAAGAGGGGTAAGCCAACAGCGATGCCTCGGAGTAGAGCGCGGGCAAATCGGCGTCGGCCACGAAGCCGGTGAAGATCACCCGCCCGCGCACCTTTGGCGTTTCGGCCTCGGCGAAGATGTCGTCGTACAGCCAGCCTTTGCCGCCGGCGATCACCAAATTGAAGCCGGCCGGCAGTTGAGCAAAGGCGCGAATGAGACGCTGAAAGTTTTTTCGGGGCTGAATGGTCGAGATCGAAAAGATGAACGGCCTATCGCCGAGGCCATATTTGCGGCGGACGGACGGATCGGGCGTGGGCTTGAAAACGGGATCAACGCCTTCGTACAATACGGTGATTTTTTCGGCGGGCGCTTCGTAAAGTTCCATCAAATCGTTTTTGGTGGCGTGCGAGACGGCGATGATGTGAGTTGCCCGCTTAACCGAGCGCGGCACGACGGCGTTGAGGTACGAGCGCAAGCCGGGCGCGGCGGAGTCGGGGTCGCGCGCGAAGGAAAGATCGTGGACGGTCAGAATGGACGGGACGCGAACCGGCGGCAGAGTGAAATCGGGCGCGTGGTAAACGTCAATGGGGCCGGTGATCCATTCGACGGGCAGAGGCAACTGTGCGCGATGCCAGAAGCGAGCGAGCCAAATATCGTGGAAAGGAAGATGGCGGGCAGAGAAGCGTGGGGGTAAGGGGGTGAGGGGGCAGGGGAGTGGCAGGGGCGAGGCGAAGAAAAGTTTGTATTGATGGGTCGTATCCAATCGCGCTAATGCTTTGAGCATTTCGCGGACGTAGCGCCCGATGCCGCCCCCTTGCCGCACGGCGGCGGTCACTTCCATGCCGATTCGAAGAGACATATCGGAACCACAGATTACACAGATTGCACTGATTGTGAGTATTTCAATCAGCGTAATTCGTGTAATCGGTAGTTTCTCATTTTACATCCCCATACGTCCATTTGCGGTTGACGAAAAAATTCCAGAATAGCACGACCAACACGCGGCAGACCAGGGCAAGATTGCCGGCCAGATTGAACGGCAGGGTGTCGAGGCCGAGGGCGGGGACGATTTTCTTCGCGGCGAGCAGGGCGGCGGTGAATACGGGGACGCCGATGACCAGACCCAGCACACTGACGAGGGCGAACCGGCCGGCTTTCTGAACGACCGGTTTATCCTGTGCTTCGCGATAAATCCAGAAGTAGTTGAAGACAAAATTGCTGATCGTCGCCACCGAAAACGAAATGGTCTGGGCGATTACTTCCGGCGTGTTGAAAAAATGGTGAATTACGTTGAATGCGCTGAAGTCAATCGTGAAGCCAACGGCGCCGACGATGAGGAATTTAATGAAACGTTTGATCTCTTTGGGTGTCTTTTGTCTGAAACTGGCGATAGTTTGCATTGTGGGTCAACGGATGGAACGGATAGAACGGATATGTTGATGCGCGTCCGGCGCTTCGCGTGTTGCGACGAGACCCAACACACCCAGAAGCGCGCCGATAAGCAATGGAATGTTGCCGACGTAGAGATTATCCAGCAGTTGGTGCGTGGCAAGGTGCGTCCACGCGCCGAGCAGGCCGATGGCGAGGGCGCGGTTGAGACCTGTCAGGTCTGTGGCGCGAAGTGTGATCGCGAAGATCGCTCCCCACAGGATCAAATAAGCGGCCAGTCCCAATGCTCCCGTTTCGGCCAGCACGTTCAAGTAGATCATGTGCGCGTGGCCGAGCGCGTATTGCCATTTGATCAAGCGGTAATCGTCGTACGCGGCTTCGTAGTTGCCAAAGCCTACGCCGAAGACGGGATTGGCATTCGCCATGTTGACGGCGGCTTGCCAATGCGCCAGCCGTTCGACGATGGCGAAATTGGCGTCGTTCACGTGCACGCCGCGCACGTCATACACCTGTAGGAAGTCGCCCACGTCGGCGAAGCGGGATGAGATGGAGGCGGGCAGCAATCCAAAGTGATAGAGCGCGAATACGGCGACCAACCCGACACTCGCCAATGCCAGCCCGATCCAACGGCGGCGCGGCCAAAAAACAAGCATGGCCAGGCCGGCCGCCGCCGCGCCCAACCATGCGCCGCGCGAAAAGGAGATGAA
>CAYYCF010000253.1:0-3909 GCA_964470235.1 uncultured Anaerolineales bacterium
ACAGGTCGGCTTTTTCTTTCAGTTCACGATTGCCCCCGCCGTCGGGCGCGGGCGCGGCTTGGGCTTGAACGGCGGTTTGGTTTTGAGCAACGGCTTCATCCGGCCGGGGCGGGCGCGAGCCGGCAGCATGCAGGCCGTGATCACCTCATCCATTTTTTCCACCGGCACAATTCTCAGATCGCGCCGGATGTTCTTTGGCACGTCCACCAGATCCTTGTCGTTCTTCTTCGGCATGATCACCACTTTGAATCCGGCGCGGTGCGCGGCCAGCACTTTCTCTTTGATGCCGCCCACCGGCAGCACGCGCCCGCGCAGAGTGATCTCGCCCGTCATCGCCACGTCGCGCCGCATCTTGCGCCCGGTGAAGGCCGAGATCAGCGCGGCGGCCAGCGTCACTCCGGCCGAGGGGCCGTCCTTCGGGATCGCGCCTTCGGGAACGTGAACGTGAATGTCGGTCTTTTCGAACCGCGCCTCCTCCACGCCAAGCGGCTTGGCTTGCGAGCGCAGATACGAGAGCGCCGCTTGCGCCGACTCTTGCATCACCTCGCCGACCTGGCCGGTGATTTGCATGCCGCCCTTGCCGCGCATGAGCGTCACCTCAATGGGCATCGTGTCGCCGCCGCCTTCCGTCCAGGCCATGCCGGTGGCCACGCCCACTTCGTCGGCGCGCCCGGCCTCGGGCGGCGTGTACTCCGGCGGGCCGAGATACTTGTGCAGCACGTTGGGCGCGATGCGTTTGGGAATCGGCTTGCCTTCGGCTTTGCGCCGCGCCACTTTGCGGCACACGTTGGCGATCTCGCGCTCCAGATTCCGCACCCCCGCCTCGTACGTGTATTCGCGCACCATCGTGCTCAGGGCGCGGTCGTTGAACTCCAGCCCGATCTTCGCCAGCCCGTTTTCTTCAAGCTGGCGCGGGAGGATGAAGCGGCGCGCAATCTCCAGTTTTTCCTCTTCCACGTAACCGCTGAATTCGATCACTTCCAGACGATCCTGCAGGGCAGGGGGGATCGGCCCCAGATAGTTGGCGGTGGTGACGAACAACACTTTTGAAAGATCGTACGACACGTCGAGATAGTGATCGGCAAAGGCGTGGTTCTGTTCCGGGTCGAGCACTTCGAGCAAGGCCGCCGAAGGGTCGCCGCGAAAGTCCGTGCTCATTTTGTCAATTTCGTCGAGCATAAACAAGGGGTTGACGGTTCCGGCGCGGCGCATGGTTTGCAGGATGCGCCCCGGCAGTGAGCCAATGTAAGTGCGGCGGTGACCGCGTATTTCGGCTTCGTCGCGCACGCCGCCCAACGACACGCGCACGAACTTGCGCCCAAGCGCTTCGGCGATGGATTTGCCCAGCGATGTTTTGCCCGTGCCGGGCGGCCCCACAAAGCACAGAATGGGCGAGCGCATTTTGTCTTTTGCCAGTGAACGCACGGCGATGTATTCGAGAATGCGGTCTTTCGCTTTGGGTAATCCAAAATGCTGGCGGTCCAGCACTTCTTTGGCGTGTTCCATGTCCAGGTTGTCGTCGCTGGTTTTCTGCCACGGCAGTTCGATCAGCCAGTCGAGGTAGGCGCGGATGATGCCCGTCTCCGGCGACAGGGGTTGCATTTGTCCCAGCCGTTCCATTTCTTTCAGCGCCGCTTTGTGCGCCTCGTCCGGCATTTGCGCGGCGGCGATCTTCTCTTTGAGATCGGTGATGTCTTGCGTCCACAGATCGCCCTCGCCTAGTTCGGATTGGATGGCCTTGATCTTCTCGCGCAGGTAATACTCGCGCTGGCTCTTGTCCACTTCCGATTGCACTTGCGTGTTGATGTGATCTTCGAGTTCCAGCACGTCGAGTTCTTTGCCGAGCAAAATGCTCACGCGCTGGAGGCGCGCCGTGGGATCGTACGTTTCGAGAACCGTCTGGCAATCCGGCACGCCGGAGTTGATGGTGTAGGTGATGAGGTCGGCCAGCCAGCCGGGCTCGTCCACGTTCATCGCGTACACGTAGGCCTCTTCGGGGATACTGCGATTGAGGCTGACGATCTTTTCAAACAGCGCCAGCACTGCGCGCATGAGGGCTTCGGTCTCGCGCGTTTTTTCGACCGGCTCGTAAATGAGGCGGGCCTTCACGCGGTAGTAAGGCTCGGTTTGTGTGAACTCGACGATCTCCACGCGGCGGCGGCCTTGCGCCAGAATGGACGTAGTGCCGTCGGGCATGCGCAACATGCGCCCGGCGGCCACTTCCGCGCCGATGGTGTACAGATCGCCGGGATCGGGATCGACGATCTCCGGATCGAGTTGAGCCAGAGTGATGACCGTTTCGTGATTGGCGTTGGCCGCCGCCACTGCCGCCAACGATTTTTCGCGGCCAACCAACAGCGGCGAGATCATGTGCGGGAACATCACCATGTCTCGCAAGGGCAGTGCCGGGCATTCGATCAAGCCTTCTTCATCCGGCTCGGCCTCCGGCACGTCGGCTAATTCCTCGGCCCGGCCGCGCATCGACTCGGCGATCTCGGCTTGCAGAAGCCAGTCCGGCATTTGCCCGTCGCCAAAGTTCGAATCAAAATCGTCAAAATCGGACGGTTGATCTCTCATGTCGTCATTAATTCCATTCGCACATCCGCAACTAAGAAGATACTGCCGGTGACCAGCACTAACGGCTCGGAACTCCCTCTGGCTTCGGCCAGCGCTTCGGGTACAGTATGGGCTACTTTCACTAAATGCGCAACTCCGCTTTCGCGCGCTGCGGCGGCCAACTGCTCCGCGCCGCTCGCGCGCGGATGATCGGCGCGGGCCACGATCACGCTGCTCACGGCCGGAAGCAATTCGGCCAGCATCCCGGCGATGTCTTTATCGTTTGAGGCGCCGAAGATCAGCACCGGGGTCGCGCCGGGAAAGTTCTCGCGCAGAGTTTCCACCAACCGCGCCGCCGAGTCGCGGTTGTGCGCGCAGTCGAGCAGGATCGTTTTTCCATTGACGCGGTCGTGCATGACCTCGAACCGGCCAGGCCACTGCACTGTTTTCAGTCCGCGCTGAATCGCATCGGGCGAAATGTTGAAACCTTGCGCCCGCAGTTCGGCGGCGGCGGCCACGGCGACGACCGCGTTTTCGATTTGGTGAGCGCCGAGCAGCGGAATCTCGAAACGCAATTCCCGCCAATCGACTCCGCCGCTTTCATTTTTGAGCGGCCACGTTTTGAATTGTTGCGCCGCCAGCGAAAAGCCTTCGCGACGATAGGGCCAATCGCGCCCGGCGAGCATGAGGCGCGTGCCACGCTGCGCCGCAACGGCAGAAATCTTCGTGAGCGCCTCGTCATTCTGCGGCGCGGACACCACCGGCACGCCGGGTTTAATGATGCCGGCCTTTTCTTCCGCGATCTCCGTCAACGTGTTTCCGAGCAACTGTGTGTGATCATAACTGATGGAAGTGATGGCGCACACGTTAGGCGCGAGAATGTTGGTCGCGTCGAGCCTCCCGCCCAATCCCACTTCGATCACCGCAAAGTCGGCGCGTTCGCGCGCGAACCAATGGTGAGCCAGCGCGGTGGTGATTTCAAACGTGGTCACGCCAGGAGTCGAGTCGAAGAGGGGACGCAGTTCGGCGGTGAGGGCGGCGAGAGACTCCGGCGGGATCGGTTCGCCGTCGAGTTGTATCCGCTCACAGAAATCGTTCAAGTGCGGCGAGGTGTACAGACCGACACGATAGCCCGCCGCGCGCATGATCGAAGCGATCATCGCCGACACCGACCCCTTGCCTTTCGTTCCGGCAATGTGCGCCGACGGGAACCGGCGCTGAGGATCGCCCAATCGCGCCAGCAGGGTTCGCATGCGGGTTAGATCGAAAGTCTCCGGCGAATACTTGTAGCGCGACTTGAGGCCGTAGTCTACGAAGCTGTAGATGTAATCGAGCGCTTGGTTGTAGTCCATT
>CAYYCF010000254.1:0-3884 GCA_964470235.1 uncultured Anaerolineales bacterium
TGCGGGTTGCCCGGATCAGGTTTGAGGATGACTTGATATTGATAGTGTTGTTGCAGGCGATTCGGATTCTCGCCATAGCGGCCATCGTCCGGGCGGATGGAGGGCTCGACGTAGGCGACGCGCCACGGCTCGGGGCCGAGTACGCGCAGAAAGGTGGCGGGGTTGTTGGTGCCGGCGCCCACTTGATGATTGTACGGCTGCCAAATGAGGCAGCCGCGCTCGGCCCAGAATTTTTCGAGGGTGATGATGATAGATTGGAAGGTGAGGGGTTGAGTCATTCAAGCCTTGATAACAACAATTTAGAGAGTGAGAGCAAGTTCCAGTCTTATGCGCCTAAACGCGTTCGGCATCTCAGCAAGAAATCTTCTACTGCCGCTCGTGTTTCCGTTGACGGAACATCGGGCAGCCGGCTTTCTTCATACGCCGCGTTCAACGCCGGCTCCAAAGATTTGATCTGCGCCAGATAAAGCGCATCGTCGGTCAAGAACATATCTTCTGCGCCCACTTTCATTGCCACCAATTCGTTGACGCCTGATAGATCAAAACTTTCATTGAGCCGGACGATATTCGCGTCTATTTCGCCGCTCCGAAGAACGTGGATTCTCGTCATTGCCACGCGATACTGATACAGCAGATCGGCAAAACGTGCGAGGCGCGAAGGTCGAAATCGCCGTCGTCGCTCGGAAAGCCGTAAAGGTCGCCGCCGCTCAACGTCGCAAAAATCAGAGGATGAGGCGCGAACTCTCGAAGAAAGCCCGTGAGGCGCGAGCGGTGGATGGCCCAATCGCGCGGGCAGAGGCTAACTTTCTCACTCACCAGAAGATTGTCTTTCATCAGGCAAGAGACCTTCACGATTCAGATAATCGTAGATGTGATCCACAAACACCTTGAAATCGTCCAGGTCGTCGTGAATCGCACCGAAAACTTTCTGTGGATCAACACCCAGATAACGGTGAGCAATAATATTTCTCATGCCAGCCATACCGCTGATCTTTTCAGCGAACTCCGTTGGGATAACGCGGTTACGGCCCAATTCAAGGAGAGCATCTTTATAATCGGCAGGAGCGGCCAGATTTTGACCGGCAAGAATATGATTGCCAATATCAATGACATGCTGGATCGCAATCTGGAGGCCGTGCAAGACAGCCCAATAGTTCTCAATATCGGTCTTCCAAGTTTCCAATGAAGCGGGGCGAATTTGCTCCAATTTGGCGACATGAGCAATCAAGGAGTTGAGCGATTCCAAGACAAGGTCGATTTTGATCATGCCGGTTTCTCTTCAGTAGATGCAAGGCTGGCTTTGTGCCGACGTACTCGATCAAACAAATACTGATGCTGAAGCCGCCGGAAAGGAATAGTATCGGCGTGCCGACTCAACGTATAAGTCACAAAATCCACTAATGGGCGCATTTTGGGATCCTCATACAAAGCCCTACCGAATTTGACAACGTGATACGCCAGCAGGGGGGGAGCCTCGTTCAGCACTATCACATCCACATCATTGCGCTGAAAAACATGACCGCAATCGCCAATGAGATCGATCTGGGCACGGAAGCGCTGATTGGCTGGCATGTTCAACCGGAACAGAACCGCCAGATCAATATCGCTCAAGGGTGTGGCTGTACCCTCCGCCTGCGAGCCGAAGAGATATGCCAGCACGACGCCGTGTTTGATGAAGAGAGCCTTTAGCTCTTCGACATGCGCATCTACGATCATCGATTTGCCAGATAAGCGTCCAGCGCCTTCAAAATCGCTTCGCCGAAATTGAGCGTCTCCGTCACCTGTTCCGCTGTGATGTCTCCGTTTCTATCGTAACGAGACCGATTGCGGAGTTTCAGCGCATCGGTCACTTGGCCGCCAAAATCGCGTGGCACGAGGCCGGCCTTGACAAATAAATCGGAGAAGCGATTAGAAACACCGCTGTGGGTTTTAGGCAGTTCCGAATCTTTTGAGCGAACAAATGCCTTGGCCGCCAACTCGATAGCGTTGTAAGCCCCGTCCACCGTCAGTCGCCGAGAACCGTTGGAATTCGGATCATATCGATCACGAGCAGCACCCAGATAAATTTGAGCCAATTCATAAAGCGCCTTGATTTCCAGCTTCCGCAGTTCGTCGTCTGCCATGTGAAAAACCTCCTGCCCATCGCGCAAAACGCGATATAGAAATGGGTGATATACAGACGCGTCGTCGTGTGAGGAATACACCATCGGCTCGACTCTATCGCCCTGTTCAAGCCACAACTCACTCGCCGTCTCCCCGGCAACACGATCCACCTCGCGCACCGGGCCGGCAGACAAAACCAGCACATCCACATCACTCTCTGGAGTGGCATCACCGCGAGCGACACTGCCGTAGAGAATGATTCTGGCGATCTTGTCGCCGACCGGGCTGGCTAGGAGGCGGCGGGTGAACTCGCCCAGCGTGCGACGTTTGTGTTCTAACACGGCGTTCATGCCTGGTACTCCCGTTTCACTTCTCGCAAAAAAGCCGCGCTCTTCAACTGCCGCTCCAGATGATACGTGATCGCCCGCTGGGTGACGCGCTCGACTTCGGCGTGGACGACCGGGCGCAGTTTGAGTTCGCGCAAGCTGTCGTATGGATTGTTCTGCATGAAGCGCAGGACTTTGAGCGCATTAAGCGAGATCGGGAAGGCGCCGGAGCGGGACTCGCCACAGCGCGGGCAAAGCGCCCCACCCTCCACCGGGCTGAAGTACTGGTCTTCGGCGACAATTGTTTCGCCCCGGGCCACGCAACGGAAAAGTTGCAACTGGTAGCCCACCATGCCGAGCAGTTGCAATTCGTAGTAGCGGGCCGTGAGCGCCAGGTCGCCCGACTCGGCCAGCCAGCCGAGGGCGCGAATCAGCAAATCGTATAGCGGCCTGTTCTCGGACTCGTCGGGCGTGAATTTGTCCAGCAGTTCCACGCAATACGTGCCGTACGACGAGCGCAGAAGGTTTTCGCGCAGGGGCCGATAGGATTGAATCGACTCGGCCTGCGTAACGATATCCATATCGCGCCCTTTCGCCAACATCAGCATGGCGCAGGTATAAAGTTCGAGATGACCGGCCTTGCGGCTGGCGGGTTTGCGGACGCCTTTGGCGAGGACGTGAATCTTCCCGCTTTCCGGCGTGAAGAGCGTGAGTACGCGGTCGGCTTCGCCGAAATCTCTGCGCCGCAACACGACGGCTTCGGTGCGGAAGGTGCGTTCACGCGGAGGCATGATTGCGATTCTAACTCGCGGGTTTGCGTTTATCAGATGGAGCCTGGAGTTCAAGCCTGCCTAGCACTATCAACGATTCGAAATCAGCCAAATCGTCCGGGCTATATTGCTTCATCACGTCACGCATCCGCACGATTTGTTCATCAGACGCAAGGCCCAACATCCGCGACACGTCCGTCCAATCTTGAGAACGAGAGGCGTTGATCTTCATCAAAACAAGATAGGGCAATGGCACCACGGGAAATTCTGCCATGTCGGTTTCTGGGTTTTCTAACGCTTTTTTCAGCCAAGGGTAATCCCCAAAGATCACGTCTAATTCCACACCCTGTGGTGAATGTAACAAGTAGCCCGGCACCGCCAATTCGGAAACGACTTTGTACCCTGCTTTAGTTAACCGTTCAATTGTTTCTTCGCCGTCTGATTCATGAACTAACACATCCATGTCTTTCGTCATACGTTCAGGCATATAGGCGCGAGTCGCAACGCCGCCGACGATGACCCACTTAATGCCTTTGAGGATGTTTCGTAAATCAGGCCAGGTATTCACAGCAGTTCTCCTTCGCAAAAATTCAATCGCGCTTCCGCTGCCAGGTTTCTGGCGGCGCAAGCACATCTCGATCATGATCCGCCGCCGCTGGCGAATCGTAAGATTGCCATCAGGCGC
>CAYYCF010000255.1:0-1764 GCA_964470235.1 uncultured Anaerolineales bacterium
CTCGGCACGATTGCGATCATGATGGGCGGCTGGTCTTCGAACAACAAATTTGCGCTGTTGGGCGCGTTCCGCGCCGCGGCGCAATTGGTGGCCTACGAAGTGCCGATGATCATTACGTTGATCGTGCCGGTGATGCTGGCCGGTTCGATGGGCGTGCAAGATATTGTCGTCGCGCAGAAGGACACGTGGTTTATTGTGCTTGCGCCGCTGGCCGGATTGATCTTCTTCATCACTTCCATCGCCGAAATTGGGCGCGCGCCGTTCGACCTGCTGGAAGCCGAAAGCGAAATCGTGGCCGGGTTTCACATCGAATACACCGGCATGAAGTTCGGGATGTGGATGCTGGGCGAGTTTTTGCACGCCTTCACGATCTCAGTGCTGGCGGCGGTGCTGTTCCTCGGCGGCTGGCAAGGGCCTTACGCCGAGCAAGTGCCGGTGCTGGGCATCGTCTATTTCTTGCTCAAGTCCTTTGCCATGTATTTCATGGTCATCTGGATTCGCTCGACGTTCCCGCGCATCCGCATTGATCACTTGCATGAATTCAATTGGAAATTCCTCGTGCCGTTGTCGCTGGCGACCGTGATCGTGACGGCGCTGGTGGACAAAGGCCTGACCGAATTTCTTCCCGCGGCGGGCGCGGGCGCGCGCGCGGCGGCGTTGTTCGCCTCCAACCTGCTGCTGGTGCTGGCCATCGGCGAGTTGATCCGGCGCGGGGCGCGGGAGACGAGACTGAAAATGGAAGAGGCGCACGTTCACACCGGCCATGACGAAACGGCGGCGCATGCCGACCACGAAGCGCACGCCGGAGCGCATTGATTGTTAGCCGCAGAGTACGCAAGGGGCGCAAAGAGGATTGACAACGGATAAAACGGATTTGAACGGATAAGAAAATAACATCCGTTTACATCCGCTCCATCCGTTGTCAAAACTCGGCGCTTGCCCTAGTGAGACCTATGGAACTATCGCAGATCATCTTCCTCGTCGTCGCCGCCGCGACTGTGGTTTCGGCAATATTGGTTGTTACCACGCGCAACCTGGTACATGCCGCGTTGTGGCTGATCGCCACCCTGTTCTCGGTGGCGGTGATATTCGTCTTGCTCGAAGCCGGGTTCATGGCGGTGGTGCAGGTCGTGTTGTACATCGGCGCTATCGCCATTTTGATCATTTTCGCCATCATGCTTACCCGAAAGGCAATGAGCGATGACGTGACGCAGACCAACGGCCAGTGGGCATTGAGTTTAGTGGTGGCGGCAGTGGCGTTCATTGCGCTGGCCGGACTGCTGAACGTGACCCGCTGGCCCGGCCTGCCCGCCGTTGACTTGAGCGCGAGCTTGAATCAACTGGGGCTGGCGTTGGTGAAACCCGATCAATTCGTCCTGCCGTTTGAAGTGGCTACCGTGCTTCTGCTCATTGCGCTGATTGGCTCGATTACGGTAGCGGGTGAAAAGAAATAATATGATCCCTCTTTCTTGGTATCTCTTCCTCGCCGCGGCGTTGTTTTGCATCGGGCTGTACGGCGTGCTGGCCCGGCGCAATGCGGTTGCGGTTCTTATGGGTATTGAACTAATGATGAATGCGGTGATTATCAACCTCGTCGCGTTCTGGCGGTACGTTGCGCCGACGACGATGAACGGGCAAGTGTTCGCCGTCGTCGTGTTCGCCGTCGCCGCCGCCGAAGCCTCGGTCGGTTTGGCGCTCATCATCTCCATCTACCGCCGCCGCAACAGCGTGATTGCGGAAGAGATGAATTTGATGAAGTGGTGA
>CAYYCF010000255.1:1864-3883 GCA_964470235.1 uncultured Anaerolineales bacterium
TTGAACATGGGCGTGCTGGTAGACCCGTTGACGGCGGCGATGCTGTTCTTCGTGCCGCTGACGTGCTTGATGATTTTTATCTACAGCGTGGGCTATCACAACTTCGGCAAGCCGGTGGATGCGCACGACGAGCCGGGTTCGCCCGCGCACAACGGCGTCGAGCCGATGTACTCGCGCTTCTTCGCCTTCCTTTCGCTCTTCGCCTTCGGCATGTTGACCCTGGTCGTGGCCGATAACCTGCTGTTGATGTTCGTCGGCTGGGAGATCATGGGCTTGTGTTCGTATCTGCTCATCGGCTTTTGGCACGGGCGGAATTATCAGAACCCGAAGCAGATCACGCCGCGGCAGGCCGCCGTCAAAGCATTTATGACCACGCGCGTCGGCGACGTGATTATGATGCTCGGCATCGTGTATTTGTATTTCGCGACCACCACTGAAAAGGCAGCGGAGATTCTCGGCACAGCCGGCGGCACGCTTTCCTTCCGCGCCATTCTTTACAACGAAGAATTCTTGAAATATCTCGCGACTCAACCTTCCTTCATTCTTGGGTTGTCGCTGGCCGGATTGATCGGGTTGTTGTTGTTTGCCGGAACGGTCGGCAAGAGCGCGCAGTTCCCTCTGCACGTTTGGCTGCCGGATGCGATGGAAGGCCCGACGCCCGTGAGCGCCATGATCCATGCGGCCACGATGGTGTCGGCCGGCGTGTACGCGGTGATCCGCATGTTCCCGCTGTTGTCGGCAGGCTGGCACGAAGGCGGGCCGCTCACGCCGCCGATGTTGGCGATGGGCATCATCGGGTCGTTCACGGCGCTGTTCGCGGCTACTATCGCGCTAGCGCAAAAAGACGTGAAGAAGGTGCTGGCGTATTCGACCATCTCGCAGTTGGGATACATGATCGCCGCGCTCGGCATCGGCGCGTATGTCGCGGCGGCTTTGCATTTGATCACGCACGCGTTTTTCAAAGCCCTGCTCTTCCTCGGCTCCGGCTCGATCATTCACGGCGTGGAGCACGGCGCGCACCACTCGGCCGAACATCTCGACCCGCAAGATATGTTCAACATGGGCGGCCTTCGCAAGCGCATGCCGGTGACGTTCTGGACGTTTCTCATCGGCGGTTTTGCGTTGGCAGGTTTCCCGTTCATCACCGCGGGCTTTTGGTCTAAAGATGAAATTCTGGCCGACGCCTTCATCAACGGGCCGGTTGTGTTCTGGGTGCTGGCTATCGCCGCTTTCCTCACTGCGTTTTATACGATGCGCCAGATCGCGCTGACCTTCTTCGGCGAGCCGCGCACCAAAGCGGCGGAACATGCCTCGGAGACTCCGTGGACGATCACGACTCCGTTGATGATCCTGGCCTTCTTCGCGCTCGCAGCCGGATTTGTCGGCGTGCCGAAAGATTTTCCTGTGCTTGGCTCGTTGTTCACCGCGTTGGGTTTGAATCGCTTCCACGAATTTGTCGGCGGTACGCTTCTCGACCATCCCGCCGCGGTGAAGTTCAACGTCATCCCGTTGACGGCGTCGCTCGTCGTTGCGCTCGGTGGGTTGGGGTTGGGCTGGCTGGTGTATGGCCGCAAGCCGCTGACGGCGGGGCAGGCCGATCCGCTGAGAGTGTTCGGCCCGATCTATACTCTGCTTGAGAATAAGTATTACTTTGATGAGTTGTACGACTTTCTATTCGTGCGCCCGTCGCGCTGGATTGCGTCCGTGCTGGTTTACCAGGTAATTGATCGCGGGCTCATTGACGGCGCTCTGCACGGCATCGGGCGCGCGGCGCTGGCCGTTGGCGCGTTTTTCAAAGGCGCAGAGAAATACACGATTGACAACCCGCCGATCTATTTGGCCGACGGCGTCCAATGGCTGGGCCGGACCTTCCGCGTGATCCAGACCGGGCGCGTGCAGAACTACCTGCTGGTGGGCATGCTGATCGCGCTGTCGTTCGGCGGCGTGTATTTTTGGATGTTGGGAAGGTAGACCCATTAGATTGGTTGCGCGTCTAATCCGCCCAGAGACGTTGTTCTA
>CAYYCF010000256.1:0-3883 GCA_964470235.1 uncultured Anaerolineales bacterium
TTTAAAGAGCTATACTATAACTAGCTTTGCTGAGTCTGGGCAGCTTTGGCAATGGCAACGATGGCGTCTAATTTTTCAGCCACTTCCGGGTCAATCAACGATTTGGGAACCAGGCGAGCCAATACATAATAGTCCGATTTGCGCATGAGATTTGGCAGGCCCAACTTCTCGAAATACTTTTCAAAGAGGGGGTCGAGAAAATCATCGCTGGCGTTGATTTCGCCCGACCATGGATCGGGTTTGCGCAGGGTTCGCAGGGCGGCCGCTACTTCGTCAATGGACTCCCGCATAGCCGCTTCGCGGCGGGCAGCCTCAGCCGCGCCAAACAAGTCATCCGGGAGTTCATAGCGAGCATAGGCCAGTAGCACGGGCTCTCGGCACAAATAGTTTTCAATCTCACGGCGCTGCCACATCATCTCGGCCAGAGGCGAGTCGCGATGCAATTCCTTGTCCAGCCTATCAAACAGCGCCACGCCGACGAGGTCCGTCTTGGCTTTGCGCAGGCCGAAAAAGTGATCCCGCGCTCGCTGAGGCAGATTGGAGGAGATGTAATGAACGAAGGGACGTTCCAACAATTGTGCGGCCGGGTGGCGCAGCGTGTGGGCGAAAGACTGCAGAATCGCCAAATCGCTCGCGCCTTCCAAATAAAGCGCCCAGCCTGTTTGCTCGGCTTGATAATACTGATCGAATCCCAGATCGGTAAGGGACTTCATCACTTGACTGACGCGCCCATCAATGCGATGCGGCTTGCCGACAAAGGCAATGACCATGTCTCGCTCGGCGGCTTCATTCAGCACAACTTCAGAATGGCTGGCGGCAATGATTTGTGAGCCCTGTTTGCCGGCCACGTCGGTGAGCAGTTGGTAAATGTGCCGCTGGCGCAAAACTTCAAGATGGGCATCCGGCTCGTCGAGCAGAAGGGCCGTGCCGGGGTTAGAGTACAAGTGAGTCAACAAGAGCAAGGTTTGTTGCAAGCCCCGTCCCGACGACGACAGATCGAGCTGAAGGCCAGCGGGTTCTTCGTAAGCCATCGTAATCTCGCCCCGCTCCTTGATGTAGCTGGGCGGCGACAGCGTTACCCCGAATAGCCTCTGAATGTGCGCCACTAATTCATCCCAATTCGCCGATGACTTCTCATAGATTTGATGACACAGGTTGCGCAACACCTGCGCCGTCTGGCCCTCGCCAATTAACACATTGATGCGGCCTGGCTCCCACTTCGGCTCCACTGCCGCCAACCCGGACATCGGCGGCAAGAACGCGAGCTGTATAGTGTCCGCTTCTTGCGGCACTTCCATCCGGCGCGGCGGCTTATCGTCCGTTACCCGCAGCGGGCGGCAGTAAAATGACTCTTCGTTGGCATAATCGAACTCAAAGCCGCAAACCCATTTTTTCCCCTCCGTCACACCCTCCACCGTAATGTCAATGCGAATATTCTGAGTCTGCTGATCGCCATTGATCCGCTCGACATTCCGCACATGCAAATTACGCCAGAGCAAGTTGGCAGATGGGACGGGGATGGAGATCAAATCGCGGCGATTGATGGCAACGCCCGGTCGTTCACCAGAGGAGGTTTTGCCGCGCCGCTTTTGCTTTTCATTCCAGCGGCGCAAGCCAACATCCCACAACGCCAGCGCCTGCAAAGCGGTCGTTTTGCCCGAGTTGTTGGGGCCGATCAGCACGACGGCTTTCCCCAGTTCAATATCAACATCGTGCAGGCGTTTGAAGTTCCTAATCCAGAGGTGTGTCAGCATATTTGCTCCTGAAAAGCCGTCAGGAAAGATGCCCGGCAGATTCAATCATAGCCCATATCGTATTCTTCGCATCCCACGGGTCGGTGATTTCGACAAAAGCCCAGCGCCCGTATCCGCCGTGATTGTTGATGGCCGGAATCCAAAGGTTGCGAGTCGTAGCCACTTTAGTGGCTTTGTCCTTTCGCGCCTCGCCGCTCACCTCCACTATCAAGTTGAGCAAACTCCCTTCCCTTGTCTGCGAAGCAGACGGGGGAAGGGCCGGGGATGGGGGTCTGACTCGCGCAATAAAATCCGGCATATATTGATGCTCTTCGCCGTTCAACGTGTACGGAATGGTGAACCCCAAACCATGATTCTTGACGTAGCACACCACTTCGTCCATCTCTTCCAACGCCTGCGCCATCTTCTGCTCCCACGAGCCGGTGTCGGCCACCACGTGCGAAATGTGGCATTTGGCCGGATCGGTCGGATAGACCGGACGCGTGGTGTCGAAGTCCACGTAGCGCGTCGAGCCCAGGGTGTCATACGGGCGCAATATCGGCTTGAGCGCTTTCTCGCCCTCGGACGATCTGACCACCGATTGATAAATGCGATCGGCGGCGTCAAATTTGAATTCACCCATCCACAGCATTTGCGGAAAGGCATCGTCCTTGCAAGTCACACATTCGGCCATCCAGCGCTGGCTGATGTTCAAGAGCTGCGGGAATAGCCACGGGCGTTCATTCCCATTTTCGACAAAGTAACGCTCCAGCGTCACCCGCGCCAATTCAAACGCAATCTCCTGATCCCGCTTCTCGCGCAACTTCTGTAAATCGTGGATATACGACTCGCCGACGATGGACGCCATTTCGGTTCGCGTGGGCATGTCGGCAGTGGACAGCGCCATTCTGGAATCGGCGGTGAAGTTTACGTTGAGCCGCTCGGCCGGCAAGTCGTAACGATAGCCGATGGCACGCGGGAACGTGATCTCGCAAGCGATGCGGTCTTCCAGCGCGCGCACCCGGGTCGGCGTGGGGCCCCGTTGCGGATTCGGATTCGAACCGGAGCAGGGAATGAATGAGAACGGCACGCCGTACACTTCGGCATACTCCGGCTCGAACATACCTTTCGCATTGGGCGCATAACTCACGCGGCGCAAGCCGCGCCCGACCACTTGCTCGCACAACAACTGCGTGCCGAAGGCGCGCACGCCGAGCACGTGGGTGACGGTGTTACAGTTGCCCAAAATGGCTATCTTCCCGTTTCGCCGGGTGACCAACGTAGAATTCTGGTTGCGAACACACCAAACAACCTCGTTCGGCGCAGGGTCTTCAAAACAGATTCTGGTCGCGCAGGCGGTCGCGGATGGTGATACCTGGCGTGGCAATCAGAAATGTGTCGCTAAAGAGCGCGTTCTGTGGATCGGCCAGCTTATTCAGCGCGTGCCAGGCAATGATCATCGCCATGACTACGGTTTTGCCGCTGCCGGTTGCCATCTTGAACGCAATCCGAAAAAGCAAAGGGTTGGCATCGGCGTTGAACCGGCGCAGATCGTTGTCAATCCACGCATCGCCGTATTTGTTGGCTACTTCGGTAACGTAAATGGCGGTCTCGACCGCCTCGATTTGGCAGAAGAAGAGTCTCCGTTCACGGTCGGGGCGTTGCCAGTAATCCAGCAATCGCCGCGTGGCGCTGGTGATGCCCGTGTAGCCGCCCCTGCGCCACAGCGCGACTCGCTGGCGCACTTTGTTGATGAACTCGTTTTCCTGCACGCGGTCCGCCGTCCACTCGGTTTCAAACGCGAGTTGCTTTGGGTTTTTCTTTTTGGGGCGAGGGATGGGGATGAAATACGAACTCGTCCGGCGGCCTTCGACGATCTCGTCGGTGATGCCTTCGTCGGAGAATTTGAAGTGCCGCCCCGGTTCTTCAAACGGCGAGTTGAGAATAGGGTTTTCGATGATGACTGGCTTCATGTTAATCCCTCAACCTGATCTCCCCCGCCTTGTGCGGAAACTTGGCTGTGACTCCGCCGTAAAACTGGCGTATCAAATCCAGATCGGCGTTGATGTCGCCGCTTGGCGTGATCATCGGGCCCAGGCCGCCCACCCGTCGTTTGTAATCCAGGAACGCCAGCACAATCGGAACTTTTG
>CAYYCF010000257.1:0-3851 GCA_964470235.1 uncultured Anaerolineales bacterium
AGTTTGTTCTCTTCGGCCAGCGCCGTGAGGTCGGTGGCAAGCTGATCGACCAGCGGCGTTTTGGATTTTGGTTCTTTCTTGCGTTCGGGCGCGCCCACGGCCTGCTTTTGCGCGCCGGAGGCGGCCTGGGAAGACGATGAGGATTCGGGGTTCTCTTGAAGCACACGCCGAGTCTGGCGGCGGATCTGTTCGGGCGAGATGCCAAGTTTGTTCAGCACATCCAGCGCTACGCCTTCGTTGTGCCGCATCAATCCCAAGAGCAAATGCTCGGTGCCAATGTAGTGCTGGCCCAATCGCCGCGCTTCGTCCACCGCCAGTTCAAGCACGCGCTTGGTGCCCGGCGCCAGATCGATCTTGCTGACTTTGGCGCGCTGGCCGGGGCCGCTTAATCGTTCGACGATGTCTTGCAACCGCCGTTGTTCCAAACCCAGTTCGCGCAAGACGCGCCCGGCCACGCCGCCCTCTTCGCGCATCAACCCTAGCAGAAGATGCTCGGTGCCAATGTAATTGTGGCGCAGTCGTTCCGCTTCTTCTTGCGCCATGCTCAGCACTCGGCGCGCTCGCTGGGTGAATCTCTGCATTTTATCGCTCACGGATTAATCCTCCGAACTCGACCACGTCTCTATCCACTGCCGCTATTTTACCGCCGATCAACCCGAGTCCGGCTAGCCAAAAGGATGGAGGCAGATTTTATTATTCTCTAATGTTAGAGCATAAAGAACCGCGCGCGAGTGGATGATCTTCCTCGCGCGCGGCAGATTTATTGTTCGGACTTACTGCTCGTCGTCCGGGAAATCGTCGTCTGGCTCGGCGTCAGCGGGGGGATGATTCGCGGCGCTCTCCCAGTCGCTCTCGGCGTACCTGGCCGACCCCACTTCTTTCAAACTCAACCCGATGCGGCGCTTGTCAGGTTCGATCTTGACAATGCGCAAGGTGTACGTTTGCCCTTCTTGCACCACTTCCTTCGGATGAGTGATACGGCCATCTGAAAGTTCGGAGATGTGGATCAGGCCTTCAATTTCGTCGTTGCCTTTGATGCGGGCGAACGCGCCGAACTTTGTGAGTTTGGTGACGGTGCCTTCGACCAACTGCCCGATCTTGAACTGCCGCGTAATCTGCGTCCACGGGTCGTCTTCTAATCGCTTCATCGAGAGCGCGATGCGCTTGCGTTCGCGCTCCACACTCAACACCTGCACTTGAACTTCCTGCCCCACTTTGAGCACTTCGTTGGGATGCTCAATGCGTTTCCAGGTGACTTCGGAAAGATGCACCAGGCCGTCTGCGCCGCCCACGTCCACAAAGGCGCCGAAGGCCGCCAGCGAGATCACGTGCCCCTTGCACACATCGCCTTCTTTGAGTTCGGCCAGCAGTTTTTCTTTTTGCGCTTCGCGGGTTTCCTTGGCGGCGGCGCGCTCGGAGAAAATCAAACGATTGCGCGTCCGGTCTACTTCAACTACTTTAACCAGAACCGGCTCGCCCACCATCTTGCCCCACTTTTGTTCGGGCGTTTCGCCCTCGGAGGCGCGGCGGCGGCGGGCCAGACTCATTTGCGAGGCCGGCACAAAGCCGCGCAAGCGGCCCAACTTCACAATCAAACCGCCTTTGTTGAATCCCGCAATCTGGCTGTTGTATACGTCTTGTGAACTGAGCAGGTTTTCGGCGTCGCGCCAATCACGCTCCTGTTGGGCGCGCGCGAAGGAGAGGATGATGTTGCCGTTGTCGTCCTCGGGATCCATCACGTACACCAGTAGATCCTGGCCGACCTCGAACGTCTCGCGAGTTTTCTGATCGATCTGTTCGTACTCTTTGCCGTTGATCACACCCTCGCTCTTGGCTCCCACGTCAATCAGGATTTCCGAGTGCGTGATGCTGGTGATCTTGCCTTCTAGAATCTCTCCTCGCGAAAGCTGGCCCATGCCATAGCCCTCGTTGAGGAAACTTATCATCGGGTGCGCCGCGGCGGCCTCGGCCGCGGTTTGTTCGCTCCCAACGTTTGCGTCAGAATTTGCCATTAACTTCCTATTCTCCGTTTTGTGAAGGTGTCGGCATTATAAGGCGGAATCAGGGGAATCGCAACCTATGGCCGAATTTGCTACAATCCGCGTCGTGGATTCACTTGAAGGGATCGTGGAACGCATCACATACTATAGCGAAGAGACAGGTTACACCGTCCTTCGCCTGCGGCCGGCCGGCCAGCGCTCGCTGTTTGCCGACGATGACCTGTTGACGGTGGTGGGCAACCTGCCGGAAGTGAACCCCGGCGAAAGTTTGCGGCTGGAGGGCGCGTGGGCGGCGCACCCGCAATATGGCCGCCAATTCAAAGCCGACCGTTGCGAACAGATTCTTCCGGGCTCGGTCGAGGGCATCAAGCGTTATCTCGGCTCCGGCCTGATTAAAGGCGTCGGCCCCAAGACGGCGGCGAAGATTGTGAAAAAATTCGGCGCCGACACGCTGAAGATGATTGACGAAGAGCCGAAAAAACTGCGCGACGTGCTGGGCATCGGCGCAAAGAAAGCCGAAATCATAGCGATCGCCTGGGCGCAGCAGAAGGCCATCAAAAACGTGATGATCTTCTTGCAGGGGCACGGCGTCTCGACCGGCCTGGCCGTGAAAATTTACAAGCAATATGGCGACGGGGCGATTGGGATCGTGAAGAACGATCCGTACCGGCTGGCGCGGGACATTTTTGGAATTGGATTCAAAACCGCCGACAAGATCGCGCGCCAACTGGGTCTGCCGCCCGACGCGCCCACCCGTGTGGAAGCCGGTGTGGCCCACGCGCTGGGGGAGCTTTCGGAGGACGGGCATGTTTACAGCCCCCTCGACCATCTGGTGACGGCCGCCGCCGAACTGCTCGAAGTGCCGGCCGATTCGGTGAGCGGAGCGATAGACCGTTTGTTGGCCGAAGGCCGGCTCAAAAAAGAAGCGTTGAACATCCCGGAAATAAACGGTCAGGGCGGGGCGGCAGTTCGGGAGGAGCAGGCGGTGTATCTCGCGCCCTTCTATTTCGGCGAGGTCGGCGTGACCCAGCGGCTGGTCAAGATGATGCAATCTCCGGCCTCGTTCCTCGCCGATATGCGCGATGCGGATTTGGCGGCGTTGATCGAGAAAGCAGCGCGCCAGGCCGGTCAAGGCGAACTATCGGAAGAACAGCGGTTGGCCGTGCGGCGCGCGCTGGAAAACAAAATCTCGGTGATCACCGGCGGCCCGGGCACGGGCAAATCGACCGCGCTCAAGACTCTGGTTCACGCGCTCGAGTCTTCCAATCATTCTTACGCGCTCACTTCGCCCACCGGCCGCGCGGCCAAACGGTTGAGCGAAGCCACCGGCCGCCCGGCAAAAACCATTCACCGCCTGCTCGGTTTTCAACCAGGCATCGGTTTCAATTTCAACGAGGGGAATACTCTGCCCGTTCACATGCTGATCGTGGATGAGGCCAGCATGATCGATCTACTGTTGATGAACAACCTGCTCAAGGCGCTTGATCCGCTGGCGCACCTTTTGCTGGTGGGGGACGTGGATCAATTGCCGTCGGTGGGCGCGGGCGACGTTTTGCGCGACGTGATCGATTCCAACACTGCCGCCGTCACCCGCCTCTCCCTCATCTTCCGGCAAGCGCAGGACAGTTTGATTATCACCAACGCGCACCGAATCAATCACGGCGAAAACCCCCTCACGCCGAATGAGGCCAAAGATTTTTTCCTCTTCACCGTCGAAGACCCCGAAGAGGCCGCCAATTGGGTGGTGGATGTGGTGCAGAATCGCATCCCGGCGAAATTCGGTTTGCATCCGGTGGACGAGGTGCAGGTGCTCTCGCCGATGTATCGCGGCGCGGTGGGCGTGGCGAATCT
>CAYYCF010000258.1:0-3830 GCA_964470235.1 uncultured Anaerolineales bacterium
CGTCGTCAATCACGCAAAACTTGGCCGTCGTGCCGCCCATGTCAAACGAGAGCAGGTCGCGGCGGCCGCAGTCTTTCCCGTAGCTGGCCGCCGCCAGCGCGCCCGCCGCCGGTCCCGATTCGAGCAGCCGGATCGGGAAGCGGATGGCCGTTTCCACGGTGGCCACACCACCGCTCGACAACATCATGAGGAAATTGCTGTTACAGCCAAGCCGCTGAAGCCGCGCCTGCAACTCTCGCAGGTAGCGCTCTGTGCGCGCCTGCACGTACACGTTGGCCACCGTGGTGCTGGTGCGTTCAAATTCTCGGATTTCGGGCGACACCTCCGACGAAATGGACACGCGCATGTGCGGCGCGGCTCGCAGCACGGCCTCGCGCGCAGCTCGCTCGTGGGCCGGATTGGCGAAGCTGTTGAGAAAGACAATAGCAATGGCCTGCACGCCGTTGGCGGCCAGTTCGCGGGTAAGCTGCTCGACGAAAGCCGTGTCTAATTCCTCCAGCGTTGCGCCGTCGCTCAGTGTGCGCTGCGGCACGTCGAAGCGCAGGTAACGCGGCACCAGCGGACACGGCAGGTCAATCAGCAAATCGTACAGGTCGTAACGGCTTTCGCGCCCGATCTCCACCGCATCGCGGAAACCGCGCGTGGCCAGCAGGGCCGCGCGGTCGCCTTTGCGTTCGATGATGGCGTTGGTCACCAGCGTGGTGCCGTGCACCACGGTCGTCATGTCGTGGGCGGCGATGCCGGCCTGCTGCAAAGTCTCGGTCAGAATTTGTTCAATGGCTTCGGAGGGATCGTGCGGCGTAGTCAACGTCTTGCCGACGGCAAACGCGCCCATGTCGTCGTCCACCACGATCAAGTCGGTGAACGTGCCGCCGATGTCCACGCCGACGCGAAAGCGAGCGGGCCGCCGCGTCATCTACCCGGCCTCGATCTTGGGGAAACGGCTGACGGGGAAAGTGTCCACCGGCGCCGAGCGCTGCTGCACCAGCACGCCGCCATCCACCACCAGACATGCGCCCGTCACGTAACGCGCGTCGTCGGTGGCGAGAAACACGGTCGGCCCGGCGAGGTCGTCGGGCAGGCCGAGGCGGCCCAGCGGCACGACCTTGCCGCGTTCCACCGCGCCCTCCTCGCTCACATCGTAGGTGCGGATGAGGCCGGGGACGACGGCGTTCACGCGCACGCCATACGGCGCGAGGTCCAGCGCCATTGCGCGCGTCATGGCTTCAATGCCGCCTTTGGAGGCGTCGTAGGCCACGTTGCCGCGATGCGATTTGGTTGCGCCGCCGCTGGACATGCTGATGATGCAGCCGCTGCGTTTGCGCGCCATGACGTACGCCGCGCGGTGCGAACACAGGAACGCGCCCTTCAAATTCACGCCCTGCACCTTGTCCCACCATGCCTCGTCGCCATCCAAAAAGTGGCGGTCTTCGTAAATCAGGCCGGCGTTGTTCACCAGCACGTCAATCGTGCCGAAGCGCTGCAGCAGAGCGTCGAACATCGCATCCACCTGCGTTTTGCTGGAAACGTCGGCGGCGAGGCCGATGGCCTCGCCGCCGACGGATTGAATCGCTTGGGTCACTTCGTCGGCGCGGGCGGCGCTCACGTCGTTGGCGCCCACGCGCGCGCCCTCGGCGGCAAACCGCTCGGCCACTGCCCGCCCGATGCCGTGGCCGGCCCCCGTCACCAAAACCACTTTCCCGACACAGCGTTTCAGTTCATTCATATCGTCCTCCATCGGTGCGCATCAGCCGCTTGCGCAGCGAAACGGAGCAAGTTGGCTGTATGCGCGGGTTAAGCGCGCTCTTGGCTGACCATGACTCTCTGGCGAATTTGACGTATGACCGCTTGATGCGAACGGGTCAGGGCAACCTGTCCATTCGACAAGGATTCTAAATCATCCTCGAGAAAAGTGAGCAACTGCTCCAACGCTTGATGCAGAGAAGACAAATCGTATTGAGGTAGCGTTGCACCCAGCCGCGCCTGCATCCCCGGGTTGGCTACCTGCTCAAAGGTCTGATGCGCACGCATGCCCTCGTGAGTGCATGAGAAAATCTCCATCAGAATACCCCGCATCCGATGTAAAAGGTCTATCGTTAGCCAATGTCGCTCGCGAAGTAAACACATTTGAGCAACCGCCGCATAGCGGACACACTGATCTACCAATTGACGGATGGGTGGGTGAGTCACGCTTTGGTTCGCGGCACTAGCCGTAGCAATGGTGGCTACCGTCAGGCGACCCGTGAGGAGGTGCATACTCTCTATAATCTTCGGGCTGGTTTGCGCTAGCGGATGGTAACGAATGGAGAGTTGCATGAGCGACTCCAGTAGGATGTCGCCTCCGTCGTCGCCGTCGGGAACAACCACCGCGGCCCTTTCCCCGATCGTCGTAAAGGCATCACACACTCGGCGGAGTTCCTGGAGAGGGTCAACCTGGGTCTCGTCAGTGACAATGATATCGAGATCAATGTCGGAGTACGTATCCCAAGTGCCTCGACCGAGTGAGCCGAATACGATGACTGCCAAGACGCGCGGATCGGTCTCGTAACGGGCAACGATAACACGTAGCAAGGCCTGATGCTGGGCTGTGCCTGGGTAATGAGCGATAGGGTTCAACATACCAGCCAATGCCTTATAAGCGCCTAACGGGGCTTAGCCCCGCAACGCCCTCATCGTTGGCCCATAGGTCTGCGGATCGATCTCGGCGGCAATCAACGCCGGCCCGGGGATCGTCGCCGCTTCGCTCAGGCAGCGCGCCAATTGCGACTCATCGCGGGCGCGAAAGGCCGCCAGGCCAATGCCCTCCCCCAGGGCCACCCAGTCCACCGCGCCCAGCGACACGCCGTCCGTGTGATAGCCGCGCTGTACTTGCTTGATTTTGATCAGGCTCAGGTCGCCATCATCAAACACCACAACGCGCAGCGGCACGTTCTCGCGCGCGGCGGTGCGCAATTCGCCCAGGCACATCAGCAAGCCGCCGTCGCCGGTGAAGGCCGCCACGGGCCGAGCCGGATCGAGCAGGGCCGCGCCAATGGCCGCCGGGAGGGCAAAGCCCATCGTGGCCAGCCCGTTCGAGATCAAAACGCCGTTCGGTTCGCGCGCCGGCCAGAGCGACATGACCGGGAACATGTGCGCCCCGGCGTCCACCGTGGCCCGCATTCCAGGCCAGGCCTGCGCCACAATTTCAACAACACGATGAGGCGCGAGCCGGTCGGCCTCGGCGGGTGGGCGCATCGCCTCGCACTGGGTCCGAGTGGCGTGAGCCACCGCTGCCGGGTCCCAATCGCAATGCGCCGGGAGCAGGCTGGCGATGACTTCGAGCCAGCCCACGACGTCCCCCACCAGATCAGCGGCGAAGGGCACCTGTTGTTGTTGCAACTGCCACGCGCTCACGCTGACCACCGGCTGCGGAAAAGTCCACGGGCGCGGGAGCAACTCCACCGGATCAAGCCCGACCGCAATCAGCACATCGGCCTGCGCCATCAGCGGGCGCTCCAGTGCGCCGTTGGTCAGCACGCCGCCGAACCACGGATGATGATCGGGCACAACGCCTTTGGCTTTATACGTGACGAGGGCGGGGAGGCCGTGCCGCTCGCACAGGGCGCGGATCGCCAACGCAATCGGCCAGGTGCGCGCGCCCAACCCGATCAGCAGCAACGGGCGGCGCGCTGCGCGCAGGGCGGCTTCGAGAGCGGGTGTCAGAGCAGAGGCAGGCGGGGCGGGTGCTGGGTCGGCGGCGGACGAGGGGGGAGGCGCGGGGGCGTCGGTTACATCCGCGCTGATGTCGAGATGCACGGGCGCGGGCGGCAGGCCGGTCGCAGCCTGCATGG
>CAYYCF010000259.1:0-1169 GCA_964470235.1 uncultured Anaerolineales bacterium
CTCAGCGTTTCAGCGATTCTCTCTCACGGTTGCTACACGAGAGACAGTTTAAATCCGCCACACGATCCGCACGCGTGTGCCTGATCCCACGGCCGAGTCGACGCTGATCTCCGCGCCGATGAGCGCCGCCCGTGCGAACATGGTTGCCAGCCCGTATTGTTTGCGGCTGACAAGCTGCGCCAAATCCAAAGCCGCCCCGGCCTCAAACCCCTGGCCGTCGTCTTCTACCGTCAGATCAATCAAGCCGGATTCGATGCGGCCGCGAATAACCAAAGTTTTAGGCGCGCCGTGTTGGAGCGCATTCTGGCATGCCTGTTGGACAATGCGGTAAACATGCAGCTCCAGTTGTGAATCGTGCCCGGTTCCTTCGGCGTCTACCTCGAGCCACACCGACGTGCCATCCGCCGCGCTATCGGTTAAGTCGTCTGCCAGAGATTGCAGCGCCAGCCGCAATCCGTAATTGAGCGTGGCCGGGTGCAGCGCATTGTGCGCCCGCCGCGCGTTGGCAATGATCGTGTCACATTGGTCGTTGAACTCCCGTGACCCGTCCACGCTCATCTTGAGATTGATTATCGCATTGAGTACGGTGCTGTGGAGTTCCGCCGCCAGTACAGCCCGTTGCGTCTCGATTTGTTCAACCTCTCTCTGATATAGCGCGCGCAGTGTTTCGAGTGGGATGTTGTTCATTGGGGCGGAATGAGGACGCGGCTATTCTAATGGAGAATCATGATCACGGCAACAAAAAAGAAACGCCCGCTGTTTGGCGGGCGTGTGCAGTATTGAGTAGATACTTTTGTGGGCGAAACGTAGGGCGGACTTTCCAGTCCGCCCGGCCGGCCTTTGCGGGCTAGAAAGCCCGCAACTACAATGCTTTCAGCGCATGGATATGGGCGGATTCTGCGGCGTGATCATGCCCAGTTGGCGCGCCCTGAAAATGGCGGCGGACAGGGTATTGACGCCCAATCGCAAGTAGGAGTTGTGAAGCAAATTGCGGAAGGTGGAGTTGCTAATTGCCATGCCCTTCGCCAGCGCACCACGCGACCAATCCGGATGTGACGCGGCCAGCGAAAGGGCCTCCAACTGCCTGGGCGTGAGCGCCGGTTCGCCGGTTTTGCTTTGGCGCTTGCGTAACTGCTCCCCGGCCAGCGGGCTTAAGTGGATGCCGCCGT
>CAYYCF010000259.1:1269-3826 GCA_964470235.1 uncultured Anaerolineales bacterium
GTCAACAGTTTTTCGAAATCGGCGGCGTTGGCGGCGGCGCCGACCATCTCCACTTCCGGCGACTGGTTGAGGCGGTATAAGTAGCCGTCAATGATCCCCAAGTGATCGTCGAGCGCGGCGACTCTTATTTTGTTTGGCATGGCGTGTGTCCCCTTCGGCGAGCATAGAATAGCAAATTCAGAGGGACGACGCAAGAAGTATTTTCAATTCAGTACAATTGTCTATGCCACGCAACAGATGTTTATAACAACCCCTGCCATTCCTTCGTATCGTACTTCGGCAATTCACAGCGCAGTTCGCCGTCCTGACGATAGCCCAGGGCGTACCCGGCCTGCATCAGTTGATGAATCTCGCTCGTGCCTTCGTAAATGATCGCGCCGCGCGAGTTGCGTAAATAGCGCTCCACGTCATATTCGTCGCTGTAGCCGTACGCGCCGTGAATTTGAATGGCTTCGTTGGCGGCCTCGAATGAGGCGTCGGTGGCGAACCATTTGAGCAAAGACGTTTCACGGGTGTTGCGCAGCCCCGTGTTTTTCATCCAGCCGACTTTGAGCATCATCAGCCGCCCGTATTCGTAATCGCGCGCCATCCGCGCGATCTTCTGCTGGACGAGTTGGTGCTTGCCGATCTCTTTGCCAAACGCCTTGCGTTCGTGCGCGTACTTGACACTGGCTTCGAGCGAGACGCGGATCAACCCCACCGCGCCCGAGCCGACCGTGTAGCGGCCGTTATCCAGACAGGACATGGCGATCTTGAATCCTTCGCCCTCTTCGCCCAGCCGGTTGCCCGCTGGAACGCGCACGTCACTGCAATTCACCCAGCCGGTCGAACCGGCGCGCACGCCCAGCTTGCCGTGAATGTCGCCGCGCGTGACGCCGGGCCGGTCGGTTTCGACGATGAAGGCCGAAAGCTGATCGTGCGGATCGGGCCGTTCGGGATTCGTCCGCGCCACCCACAGAATGTGGTGCGCTTTGGTGGCGAGTGAAATCCACATCTTCTCGCCGTTGATCACGTAGTCATCGCCGTCGCGTTTGGCAGTGGAAGCCATGTTCGCCACGTCACTGCCCACGCCCGGCTCGGTGAGGCCGAACATGGCGTACTTCTTACCTTCGGCTTGCGGCTTGAGGAACTTCATCTTTTGCTCCTCGGTGCCCCACTGCAGCAGCGCCATGTTGTTCAAGCCCATATGCACCGACATGATCACGCGCAAGCTGGTATCCATTGCTTCCAGTTCTTCGCACACCAGGGCCAGCGTGATGTAATCGAAACCTTGCCCGCCATATTTTGCCGGAATGCAGATGCCGAGAATGCCCAACTCGCCCAGGCGCGGCAAGATATCGGGGTTCATGGTCTGCGAGCGATCCGCCTCTTTGATGATCGGCGCGATTTCTTTTTGCACGTAATCGCGCACCATCTTCTGCGCCTGCAAGTGTTCCTCGGTGAGAGTGAAGTCCATCTGACTTGCTCCTTTAAAGTCTACTGAGTTTCTTTGCCCAGCAGTTCGCGGGCAATGACGATTCGCTGAATGTGCGACGTGCCTTCGTAAATTTGCAATCCTTTGATGTCGCGGTACTAACGCTCCACCGGATATTCGTTGGAGTAGCCGCGCCCGCCGTGAAGCAGAACGGCCTCCGAGGCCGCCTTCACCGCCGCCTCGGTGGCGAACAATTTGGCGATGGACGTTTGGCGCGTGGCTTTGAGGCCTTGATCCTTCAACCAAGCTGCCCGATAAACCAACAAGCGCGCCGCTTCCACGTCGGCGGCCATGTCGGCCAACACGGCTTGGACCATTTCAAAGTTGCCGATGCGCTGCCCGAACTGCCGCCGCGTTTGGGCGAAGGCTACGCTGGCGTCGAGGCAGGCCTGCGCTACGCCCAACGCTCCAGCCGCCACGCCCAACCGGCCATGATCCAACGCCGACATCGCCACTCTGAATCCCTCACCCGGCGCGCCGAGCAGGGCGCTCTTCGGTACGCGCATGTTTTCAAAATGAATGTGAGCGTGGTCGGAAGCGCGATGCCCGAGTTCTTTGCCTGCCATCTTTTCGCGGCGGAAGCCAGGCGTATTCGTCGGGACGAGAAAGGCGCAAATGCCTTTGTGCTTCAAACTGCGATCCGCATTGGCGAACACGAGGGCCAGGTGGGCGATGCCGCCGTTGGTGATCCATATTTTTTCGCCGCTGATCATGTAAGCGCCGCCGTCGAGAGCCGCCGTGCTTTCCATGCTGGCCGCGTCCGACCCGGCGTTTGGCTCGGTGAGGCAGTAACAACCGATCATCTCGCCGCGCGCCATTCGCGGCAGGTATTCAGTTTTCTGCTGCGCTGTGCCCCACTGCAAAATGCACTGCGCGACGAGGCTGGTATGCACGGTCATAAAACCGCGCACGGATGAATCGGCGCGGCCCAACTCCTCGTAGCACACGGCCAACGAGACCGCATCCCAACCGCCGCCGCCGAACTCAACGGGCAGGGGGCCGCCCAGCAAACCGGACGCGGCCATTTCGCCCACCAAGCTGAGGGGCATCTCGCCTTTCTCGTCCATCTCGCGCGCCGACGGC
>CAYYCF010000260.1:0-3822 GCA_964470235.1 uncultured Anaerolineales bacterium
AAGGGCGCGACCTCGTCCACAACTTTTTTGAGCACCACGGTCAAGTCCAGGCTGGAGAGAACCGCCTGCCCCATGTGCGTCAAGGCCGTTAGCTGGCGGGCGTGGCGCTCCAGTTTCACGTCGGCCTTTTCGCGCGCCGAGTGCTCGCGGCGGAGAATCACGAATAGGGCAATGGCCGTCAGTACGGCAAAAGCCAGATCGTTAAGGGTGTGCAGTTGGTGGAGCCGTTCCGTTTCGTGGACAGACGTTGCCAGCAACCGATCGGAGAGAAAGAACCACAGCCCGGCAAAGACCAGGTAGAGGAGAACGATGCGGGTGAGAGCGGGCCGGCTTCGGAGTTTCATGGCAAGATTTCCGAGCGCCAGGCTTGAGGAGGCAAATGCCCAACCTCAAATATCAAATCTTGAACCCCAAACTTCCAAATCCTAGTTAAGATTCTATTGGGACTTGGAAGTTGGGATTTGGGATTTTTCTTACTTGCCGCTCTTACCGCCGAAACCGCCTTTGGTGTTTTGCGGCAGGATCATTTCCACGTCGGAGTGCGGGCGGGGGATGACGTGCACGGACACGAGTTCGCCCACGCGCTTGGCGGCGGCGGCTCCGGCGTCGGTGGCGGCCTTGACCGCGCCCACGTCGCCGCGCACCATCACCGTGACAAATCCGCCGCCCACGTATTCACTGCCGATCAGCGTGACGTTGGCGGCCTTGACCATGGCATCGGCGGCTTCTATCGAGCCGATGAGGCCTTTGGTTTCGACCATTCCTAAAGCGATCATTGCGACATCTACGGGCATGTTGTATCTCCTTGTTTAGAAGTTGGAAATGCGAAGTGCGGAGTTAGTTTCAGTTGCCTCTCCAGTTTGCGACTTCGACGGCCTCATACTTGATTGGGTCGCGCGCCACGTCCAACACCATTTCACGAAAGGCAACCGTGGCCGCTTTGCAGGCCGGTTGATCGCCGGTGAGCATGACGCCCATGTAGTTCGTTTCGGAGGGCGGCATGGTGAGCGAGGTGATGCGCACGGCGGCGGCTTTGAGGGCGGCGTCGAGGGCCAACATGCCCTCCAGCGGCGGCGCGATGAGGTAGGCAATCGGATCGCCCAGCGGGATGTTGCACACTTTGGAGAGGTACGTTCCCGTGCGCGAGATCAGATGCGGGAAGAAAGCGATCGAAGCATCCTCATTGGCCGAATACCAGATGGCCTCGTTCTTCATGTAGCTCAAGGCCGCGTTCAGTCCGGAGCGCACCTCGGCCGGATTGGGCCCGGCCAGGATAGCGAGGATTTCGCCCGATAGCAAGCCGGACGAGTGTTTGGCCCCGGCGTAAAACGAGCGCGCGTATACGACTTCAACATCCGCCATTTTGGTGGCTTCGTCAATGGAGACGTAAGTGGCGTCGTCGTTGTCGGCGGTGATGAGGCCGATGGACTTCTGCTCCGGCTTGAGTTTCAGATTCTCGGCAAAGTTCGGATCGACGTTCGGGATGACCCGCACGGCGAGGGGGGTTGCGTAGATAGGATCGAGAACGGCCATAAATCCTCCAGGTGCGAGATACAGATGAACACTGATTGAATAGATGAACGCAGATCAAGACAAAGTATCTGTGTTTATCCCTGCAATCTGTGCATATCTGTGTCCTTCATTTCGTTGCCAACTTCAACTTTACTCCGCTGGCTTGGTGTTTGATCATTTTCTGCGCGATCTGGATAGTAAAGGCCGCGCCTTCGAGCGGGTTGGTGCCGCCGTTGTTGAAGATGTTGCATACCACGTCGCGGTCGGCGTCGGTGTCGCCCGCTTTGGGGTGGTAGGCCATGTAGGCGCTGAGTGATTCGGCGCGGCCCAAGCCAGGGCGCTCGCCGATGAGCAGGATGACCACGTCCGGCTTGAGCAGGTCGCCGATGTCATTCAAGATTCCAACGCGGGCGTATTTGACGAAGAACGGCGTGCCGACGGCTAGCCCGGCGCTTTTTGCGCCCTGCATGATGACGGGGAACATTTCGCGCGCGTTGGCTTCCACTGCCGCCGCGCTCAAGCCGTCGCCGACGACGAGTTGGACGTTAGGCGATCTTACACATTTTTCTTGAATCAGTTTTTTGCCTTCGTCGTTGATCTGCCGGCCCAGGTCGGGGCGGAGGAGGTATTCTTGTTTGCCGCCGGTGATGTTGGTCTGCACGGTGAAGAGGCCGAGGTCGTCGAGCAGTTTCTGATCCACGTCGCGGTAGAGCGCGTCTTGCGTGACGGCGTGGTCGCCTTGAAAGAGGAGGAGCGAGAAGGTGTTGTAATGCGGGCCTGATCGCCCAACGCCGATGCGGGCGGTGGTGGAGGCAATGAGCGCCGGGAGCGCGTTGGGGTCTCTTGGATTCTTGACGCGCGGTTTGTAACGATGCTCCGGCACCGTTGGATCGGGCAGATCAACAACCAGGGATGAAGACGTTCCAGCGGCAGCCGGTGGTTTGGGCGCAGAGGCCGGTTGCGGCGTTGCGCTAACGGGTGAGGCGGCGTCTGAGGGGCTGGCCGGCGGGGCGGAGGCGATGGCGCGTGCCGCGGTCAGTTCCTTCACAACGGCTTCGACAATGGCGTTGAGTTGCGAGTCATCCATCATCTATCTCCTCAAAAAGAACGTCGGATCGCCCGCCTTCTCCGTCAGCACGCCGTCTTTCATCAGGCCGATGCCTTCCATCCATTTTTCAAATTCGGGGGCGGGGCGCAGGCCGAAGAGTTGGCGCAGGGTGGGCGCGTCGTGATACGAGGTGCATTGATACGAGAGCATGGGGTCGTCGCCCATCGGCACGCCCATGAAGTAGTTGCAGCCGGCGGCGCACAGCATGACGGCGAGACCCTCGATGGCGTTTTGATCGGCGCGGATGTGGTTGGTGTAGCAGGCGTCACAACCCATGGGGATGCCGGTCAGCTTGCCCATGAAATGGTCTTCGAGCCCGGCGCGTTGAACTTGGCGCGCGTCGTAAAGATATTCGGGGCCGATGAAGCCGACGACGGTGTTGACTTGATAGGGGTTGTAGCGTTTGGCGAGGCCGTAACAGCGCGCTTCCATGACGAGTTGATCCCAGCCGTGATGCGCTTCGGCGGAGAGTTCGGAGCCTTGCCCGGTTTCAAAATACATGTAGCTCGGCCCGGCGGGGAAGCAGTGTTTTTTGGCGAGGGTGTACGCTTCGTCCAACATGCCGACCGAGATGCCAAACGAGTCATTGCCTTTTTGTGATCCGGCGAGGGATTGGAAGACGAGGCCGACGGGCGCGCCTGCTTCGAGACATTTCATTTGCGTGGTGACGTGGGCGAGGACGCAGTTTTGCGCCGGGATTTCCCAGGTTTTGATGATGTCGTAGCTCATTTCGAGCAGGCGCATCACCGAGCCGTACGAATCGTCCACGGGGTTGATGCCGATGACGGAGTCGCCGGAGCCGAAAGAGAGGCCTTCGTAAATTTCGGCGCGGATGCCTTCGGGCGAGTCGGTGGGGTGGTTGGGCTGGTTGCGGCTGGAGAGCGTGCCTGGCGTGCCGATGGTGTTGTTGCAGTGCGCGGTGCGCGGAATCTTTTTGGCGCAGTAGATCAAGTCCATGTTGGACATGAGTTTGGTGACGCCGGCGATCATTTCGGCAGTGAGGCCGCCGGAGACGCGCTTGATCATATCAGTGGTGGTGGTGTCGGCCAACAGCCACTCGCGCAAGCCGCCCACCGTCCAGCCTTTGATCTCGCTGTAGACGGTTTCGTTGACGCCGTCTTGAATCACGCGCGTTACCTCGTCTGCGTCGTACGGCGCGGCCGGGGTTTCGCGCAGAACGGAGAGCGGCACTTCGGCCAGCA
>CAYYCF010000261.1:0-3810 GCA_964470235.1 uncultured Anaerolineales bacterium
CGCCGGAGGGCGTGGCGCATAATTATCTGCTGGCTCTGCAACTGAGGGATTATGACCGCGCCTTTGGCTATCTTTCGCCCACGATAGACGGCTACCCGGCCTCGGCACAGGCATTCGCCACCGACATTCAAAACAACTCCTGGAATTTTAGATTAGACGACACTTCGACTACACTGGAGGTCGACTCGGCCCGTGTCACCGGCGACCAAGCGGCGGTCACCGTTCGAGAGACACGTTTCAATCAAGGCGGGTTGTTCGAGAGCAGTCAATACACGAACACGTTTGAAATGCGGTTGCGGCGAGAAAACGGTGCGTGGCGGATCACCGGATCGGGGCCATACTGGGCACTGTGCTGGGACGATCCGGACGGATGTCGGTAATCTGTAGCAGGCTAAAGCAAAGGAGTCCCCGATGATCACTATCCGCCGTTGGTACGTTTTTCTGGTCTGCGCGGTCAGCTTGCAATCGGTCACTTGGGCCGTCATTGCGCTGTTGCGGAATTTACTTGCTCAGCGCAGTGAGGCTCCCATAACGGCCATTGCTTTTCAAATCGCCGTCATCATCATCGGCCTGCCTCTCTTCCTCGTCCACTGGCTGTGGGCGCAGCGTCTCGCCGGTCGAGACCCGGACGAGCGCGAGAGCGCCCTGCGCCGCCTGTACCTGTACGGGACGCTCGCCGGTTTCCTCGGCCCGTTCGTCGCCAACACGTTTACCCTCGCCGACCGGCTGTTGAGGCTGGCGTTCGGCGAGCAACGACGTGACGTGGGCTACTCCGAACTGCCTCCAACCCAGGCCGTTGTTTACGCCCTCGCAGCGATGGGCGTCCTGGCGCTGATGTGGTTTTATCACCGCCGGATCGCGTCGGCAGATGCCAAAGCCGCGCCGGAGACGGGCAATGCGGCCACCGTGCGGAGACTGTACGTCTTCGGTTTCAGCGCGGCGGGTCTGACGATGACGACGATGGCCATCATTCATCTCCTGCGCTGGATCATGTTCCGGTTCGGGCAGGGCGACACCATTGGCGGGGTGGGGACGGGGGGCCTCACCGACGAGGTGGCGCGAATGATCGTGGGTCTGCCGCTGTGGTTGATCTTTTGGGGGACGGCGCAGCGCTTGTTCAGCAGTCCCGGCGAGGAGGAACGCGAGTCCGCTCTGCGGAAGTTTTACCTGTACGTCACCGTGTTCGTCGCCGTGCTCGGCGCGGTTTCCAACACCACGATTATCCTGGCCGGCCTCTTTCGCCGCCTGCTGGACTTGCCCCCAACGGGAGACATCCGCACCCCACTGCCTATCGTGATTGGCATGGCCTTATTGTGGGCCTACCACGCTTACGTCCTGCGAGGCGATGCCGATCGGGCCGGCGAGGCGCCCCGCCAGGCCGGAGTCCGGCGGCTTTATCTTTACCTGGTGGCCGCCGTTGGCCTGGCCGCTTTTCTCGTGGGCCTGAGTGGAGATGTCAGCGTGCTTATCCGCTCGCTGTCAAAGGAAATATTCGGCGACGCCCTCAAAGAACAACTGGCCTGGTTCACCGCCGCGCTCATCGCCGGACTGCCGGTGTGGCTGTTGCCGTGGCGGCAGGCCCAGGTTGGAGCGGTGACCGTGACACCCGCCGGAGCCGGGGAGCGCCGCTCGGTCGTCCGCAAAATCTACCTGTACTTCTATCTATTTGTCGCCACGATGACCGTGCTTTCCAGCGCGGTGTACATCGTCTATCGGCTGCTGAGCCTCGTCCTCGGTGAGCGCGGCGGCGGCAACTTGCTGAGCGGCCTGGGTCAGGCTATCGCCTTCACCTTGATCGGCGTGGGCGTATGGCTGTATCACGGTTCCGCGCTGCGCGGGGACGGGCAGCTCAACCGGCGAGAACAAGCCGGACGGCTGGCCGAGTTGCGCGTGGCCGTCGTGGATGTGGGCCAGGGGCGTTTCGGGCGCGCGGTGCTTGAGAGACTGCGGCGCGAACTGCCAGGCCTCGCGCTTGATCCCATTGGCCTCACCCACTCGGCCTCGGCGGCGATGGAGGCCGCTCAGGAAAATATCATGGCGCGTTTAGCGGAGGCCAAGCTCATCGTCGGGCCGTGGGTCATCGCCGTCGCCGGCGGCCCGGACGGCGCGGTGACGGCCGAGATCGCCGGGGCCATCGTCGTTAGCCCGGCGCGCAAGCTGCTTGCTCCGGTCTGGGCTGAGGGATGGGAATGGGCCGGTGTGGATCGGTGGAATAGTGAAGCGCTTGTCCGGCAGACCGTGCAGGCGGTCAAGCAATTGGCGGGAGGAGAGGAAGTGAAGGCTGTCCGCCCTTTGGGTGTTGGCGCAATCATCGGCATCATCATCGGCGTGATAGTGATGTTGAATCTGCTGGCCATCCCCATAATGTATTTCTTTGGAAGTTAGCAGCATCAGAAGGAGAATGACATGCGCTCGAAAGTATATTTCATCGGCTTGGGCGGAGGCCTGCTCGCCACCGCCGCGCTTTATTATCCGTTGTACGTTTATCTGCCGGGAACGGCCGTCGCCGGTTGGCCGACCGCGCAGGCAGCGCCGGCGCAAGCGCTGACAGTCGTTGCCGCGCTGCTGCTCGTCGTCACGGGCGCGGTGGCGGCGCGCGGTAGCGGCACGACGGCGCGCGCCGAAGCGGCCGGCGCGGGTGCGGTGGCCGGATTGATCGCCGCGGTAGCAGCCGAGATGTGGTTGGGCGGCGCGGCCGGCGGCGTGTGGGGAGTCCGCCAGTTGCTCGCGCACGGCCTGCGGCCTACGGGCAGCGAGTCGGAATTTCTCTCGTTGCTGTCCGATGCGGTGGTGTCCGCGCAATGGTGGACGTACATTTCGATTTGGGTCGCGATCCTCGGCGGACTGGCGCTGGGCGCGGCGGGCGGCGCGGCGGCCGGGCCTGGCGGCGCTGTCGTGAAGCCGCCTTCCGGCACGTGGCCGACCGAGCTATCCGTCATCGGCGTGATGTCGTCGGTCATGATGATGATTGTCGCGTCGGCGATCTTTGCGCGGCTCGGGCCGTCGGTGCAAAACAGCGCCGACCAGGCCGGGCACCGATTGATCTACCCGGCCAGCAGTGTGATCGCCTGGCCGACGGCGACGAATTTGGTTCTGCTGGCGATATGGCAGGCGCTGGGCTGGTGGTGGCTCAAGAGTGCAAACCCGCCGACAGCCGCCGGACAAAACCGCTTGCAGGCCATGGCCTGGGTGAACGGCTTCGTGCCAATTGCCATGACCGCGCTGTTGCTCGTGGGCATTCGCGACGTGGCCTTCACTCCGACGGTGATCGTCGGCGTGATCGTTTCGCTCGCGCTGTCTGCCTTGACCCTGCGCTTCGCTTGGGAACTGCGCTCGATTCCCAAACCGCCGACGCCCTCTCAATATCACGGCATTCGATTCTTCGCTTCGCAAGTAGCGATCAGCGCCGGTATCATCCTCGGGACAATTTACATCGGCGTGGCCAGCGCGTTGAACTTCACCCTGCTGATCGTCCCCATGATCGGCACGCTGGCGCTGCACGACTCCAGCGCCGCGCTCAGTACCCTGCCGTTGATCGTGGATTCAAACTTTGTGATCCACCGCAGTGTTCTGCTCTACGGCGCCCTGTTATTGGGGATTGCGAATCTTATAGTGGCCGGGGGTGTGTGGGCGGTGGGACGCGTGCGGGGGAGGAAATAGGGAATACGGGCAACGGTTCGGCCGACGACGGCTGGCGGTTGGAAACCGCGCCTACACAACGCGAAGCCTGCCCTTCGGCAGGCTCAGGGCAAGCTCTACGCAGGCTGGTTTCGAGTCGGCGGAGGCCGACTTCGCTTTCTGTTGCCGCGA
>CAYYCF010000262.1:0-1457 GCA_964470235.1 uncultured Anaerolineales bacterium
ATCCTTTGCGCCCTTTGCGTCTTTGCGGTTAGAAAAATGAACAACCTTACAGATTGCCTTCGTATCAACACCACCCTCGCCCGCAAAATCCTCGTCTCGTTCATCCGCGAGGAAGTGACGCGCACAGGACTCTCGCGGGCAGTCATCGGGCTATCGGGCGGGATCGATTCGGCGCTGGCGTGCGCGTTAAGTGTTGAGGCCCTCGGCGCGGAAAACGTGCTGGCCCTGCGCCTGCCTTACAAAACATCGTCCCCGCAAACGATGGCCGACGCGCAACTGCTGATCGATCAACTCAAACTTCCCGCCAAAGACATCGAGATCACGCCCTTCGTCGAACCGCTTTTCGAAACCCTGGCCGACGCCGACAACAAACGGCGCGGCAACATCATGGCCCGCGCCAGAATGATCGTGCTGTACGATCAGTCGGCGGCGTTCAAAGGGCTGGTCGTCGGCACGGGCAATAAAACTGAAATCCTGCTGGGCTACACCACGATTTTCGGCGATTCCGCCTCGGCTATCAATCCGCTGGGCGATTTGTACAAAACGCAAGTGCGGCAGTTGGCCGCCGTCGTCGGCGTGCCGCAACCGGTCCTCGACAAGCCGCCGACGGCCGACCTCTGGGCCGGACAGACGGACGAAGGCGAACTCGGCTTCACTTATGAGCGAGTCGATCAATTGCTTTATCTGCTGGTGGATCAGCGTTACCGCCGCGACGAAGCCGTCGCCGCCGGGTTCGAACCGCCTTTCGTGGATCGGGTCATCAATACCATCCGCGCCAACCAGTTCAAACGCATGCCGCCGATCATTGCCAAACTGAGCAACCGCACGGTGGGCTACGACTTCTTGTATTTGCGGGATTGGGGAAGCTAAAACAATGAACAATGAACAATGAACAAGCGCGCTACATTCTTCATTCTTCATTGTTCATTGTCTCATTGTTCATTTATGCGTTTTTTGACTTCCATCCCTCCCGCACTGCGCCACCGGAATTACCGCTTGCTCTGGCTGGGGATGATCATTTCCGTGACCGGCACGATGATGCAAAACGCCGCCATCCTGTGGCACGTGTACGACGTGACCGGCAAACCCATTGCGCTAGGCATAGTCGGGCTGGTGCGCGTCATTCCCATCATCGGTTTCTCGCTCCTCAGCGGCATGGTCGCCGATTCGTTCGACCGGCGCAAAGTGATGCTGGCCTCGCAAATCGGCATGGCAGCCTGCGCGACGCTGCTTGGCCTGCTGGCCGTCAGCGGCCTCAAGGCCGTGTGGCCGATCTTTGCGCTGGCCGCGCTCTCTTCCGCCTTCGGCGCGTTTGATCTTCCGGCGCGGCAAGCGCTCATCCCCACCCTCGTGCCGCGCGAGGATTTGCCCAACGCCTTCAGCCTCAACGCCACCATGTTTCAAATCGGTTCAATCGTGGGGCCGGTGGCGGCCGGGGCTGTCATCGCCGGCTTCGG
>CAYYCF010000262.1:1557-3797 GCA_964470235.1 uncultured Anaerolineales bacterium
CCGGGTACGGCTGGCTGTACGCGGCGGCGGCGGCGGGGGCGTTGGTCACTGCCGTCAGTTTGACGTTTACGCGCAGTGGCAGTATCGGAAAGCACGGCCCGGTGTTATTGATCTCGGTATTCGTCTACGGATTGGCCACCGTGCTCTTTGGTCTCTCCACCACATTTGCACTAGCCTTCATTGCGCTGGCTCTCACCGGCGCGGCGGACACGGTGAGCATGGTCATCCGCAACACCATCCGCCAATTGAACACGCCCGATCACCTGCGCGGGCGCATGGTGTCGGTGAACATGATTTTTTTCATGGGCGGGCCGCAGTTGGGAGAAATGGAAGCCGGGTTGGTGGCGGCCTGGTTCGGCGCGCCCATTTCGGTCATCACCGGCGGCATCGGTTGCCTCATCGCCGTCGTTTGGGTCGCCCGCCGGTGGCCGCAGTTGTGGCATTACGACTAATGCGCCCCGACACGCTCACCTTCCTCGATTCTCACTGGGCCGCGCATTTGCACTGCTCCCCTTCTGATCTTCGATCACAACGCACTTTGTTCATTCCCGATCCGGATCGTGCCGGGGCGGCCGTGTGGTTAATCGCCAAAACTTGCGCCCTCGCCGCCTCTCCGCTGCTGACCGATCACCTGCGCGAGCTTTTGGGAAGCCGCGCGCCCGGCCAGGTATTTGAACCAGGACGATTGAAACTGATCGCCGTCGAATACGGCCTGCCGTTTCACGGCCCGGAGGCGGTGCTGGCCGCCGATTCCGGCCGCTTCACCGCCGAAGGTCTGTGCTGGATCAACTCCTTCGAATCGGCAAGTGAGATACAATCATCTCTGGGAGAGACCGGCGATCGGGGCCTCCCGTTGATCAGCATCTCACTGGCGCGCCGCGCCGCGCGCCGCGCCGCCGACGCCTGCGGCTTTGAATTGTACGCAACCGTTATTTACATTGGAGAGAGGACTCACCCATGAAACACGCAGTCAGCATCAGCTTAGGCTCGTCGAAACGAAATAAAAAAGTGGAAGTGACTCTGCTCGGCGAGAAAGTAATCATCGAGCGCATCGGCACCGACGGCGACATGGAAAAGGCCGCGCAGATGTACAAAGAAATGGACGGCACGGTGGACGCTTTTGGCGTGGGGGGCGCCGACTTGGGCGTCATGGCCGACACCAAATGGTATCCACTGCACTCCGTCGAGCCGATGGTGCGCTTCGTGAAACAAACGCCGCTGGTGGACGGCGCGGGCGTGAAGAACACGCTGGAGCGCCGCGTCGCGACCTTCATCGAAAATAGCATCGGCGCGGAGATTCAACCCAAACGCGTGCTGTTCACGGCCGGCGTGGATCGCTGGGGCATGACCAAATCGTTCTTAGACGCCAACTACGAATGTGTGTTTGGCGATCTCATGTTTGCCCTCGACATTCCGATCCCGATCCGCTCCGAAGCCGCGCTCAAGCGGCTGGCGGCGATCCTCATGCCGGTGGTGGGGCGCATGCCGTTTGAAATGCTTTATCCGACCGGCGAGAAGCAGGAAAAGAACACGCCCAAGTTCGGCAAGTGGTACGCGTGGGGAACGGTGATCGCCGGCGACTGCCACTTCATCAAACGCTTTATGCCCGCGCGTTTGGACGGCAAAACGATCTGCACCAACACCACCACACTGGAAGACGTGCAAATCTTCCGCGCCGCCGGAGTGCGCCATTTGGTGACGACCACGCCGGTGATGGAAGGCCGCTCCTTCGGCACGAACATGATCGAAGCCGCGCTCATCGCTATTTCAGGCAAAGGCCGAAAACTCACGCTCGACGAATTGACCGAGTTGATTGACAAGCTGGGCTTTCAACCGCAGTGGCAGAGGTTGAATTAGCCTTTCCCTTTTTGCCTGTCCGCCGTCACCACACATATCCCCGTCGCTTTACACACCAGCACCGGCTCGTCGAGAGCGCGGGCGCAGGAGTCGCCCTTCTCGTATTCGGCGGCGATGACTTTGTGCGCGGTCAGTTGAATGTCGCGCGACGTGCGGCCCACGCGAGTCAGTTCACCGCGAACTTCGAGATAGTCACCGGCGTACACCGGGGCCAGGAACTCGATATCGCGGTAAGCGCGGAATAGCCCCTCGTCCCCGTCGTTGCGGATGCAAATCTCGGTGCATACGTCTCCGAAGAGCTGAAGCACGCGCGCCCCGTCCACCAGATTGCCGCCGTAGTGCGCGTCGTGCGCCGACATGCGAACTCGAATCAGTGATTGCAT
>CAYYCF010000263.1:0-3782 GCA_964470235.1 uncultured Anaerolineales bacterium
GGCCGCAGGCGCACGGGCAATTGCTGATCTTCCACGATATGTTCGGCCTCTACCCCCGCTTCAAACCGAAGATGGCGAAGGTGTACGGGGACGCCGGTGAAGTGATACTGAACGGTTTGAAACAATACGTGGCCGAAGTGACGGGCAAACAGTTCCCGCAGCCGGAACACTGGTTCGGAATCAAAGACGATCAATTGGCTGATTTGAAACGGTGGCTGGAGGAGGAAGAGAGGAAGCCATGACCGACACACTCCAAAAGAGGCTGAACATTCCCGACGCGAACTTGGCCGACATCAACGCGCTGCTGCTCGACCCGAACAGCCGCGTCATGCAGGCGTTTCTCGACGTGGTTCGCAAGCACGGCACGCCGGAGGAGATCAACCGCAAGGCCGAGGCCGCAAGAAACTTGCCGACTCTCATGGAGCGGCTGAGAAAAATCAAATCGCCTTACACGGAAGATTTGAATTGGCTGATCGAACAGCGCGACCGGGGCGTATTCATCCCGGTGGCCGATTACCGCCGGAAGGTGCTGGGGCCGCGCGCCGACTCGATGGCCTTTGCCGACGACTTCGCCGTGACGCTGGAGATCAGCGCCTTTCAGTATTTTCCGTGGCTGATCACGGAGGCAAAGCAGGCGATTGCGCACGGCGAACTGATGCCTGGGAGATTCATCCGCGTGCGCAAGATGAAAGAGTCGGAGGCGGACGACGGCGACATGCTGGCGGTGGCCGCCGCCATGCAGATCATCGGGGCGAGCTACGTGGAAACGCTCGACACCAAAGGCACGGACGGCTCGAACGTTCACCTCGGCGGCCCGGCCACGATCACCGGCTACTTCGGCGGTATCGGCCAGCCCAACGATCACGCGCTGACGTGGCTGGATGAATCACTGTATTACTACACCCACTACGGCACAACTCAAGTGTTGAACATCAACCCCGGCACGGTGCTCTTGGGCTACCTCCTGCACAAGCTGGGGGTGAACAACGAATTCAAGATCTCCGTGTTCATGGGCAACGATAATCCGTATGCCGTGCTGTGGACGCTCATCGGCGCGAAACTGTTTTCGCGGCCGGATGGCACCAGCCCGCTGATCGGCTTCAATTTCGGCAACTCGGTAAACAATGAGACGATTGAGCTGTGCGCCGAGGTGCGCGGCGCGCTGGATTTTGAAAAGGTCGTGCGCTTCGAGCATCACATCACCGAAGCGTACAAAAGCATCGTGCGCCAGCCGTACAACCGGCGCGGCGAATTGATGAAGCTGGCCGGGACCGTGGCGAATATCTCGGCCAAGCACGAGGGCGGCGATCCGGAACTGGAGCAGACTCGCGAGCATCCCTCGGATATTTTGGATTACTTCCGCGAGAAGGCGGAGGTGATCGCCAGCGGCCAAATGGAGTTGTTGGAACGCAACTACCTGGACAAACACGCCGCCGTGGACGCCACAGCCCGCGCGCTGACCGAGCACGGACTGAGTTTCGTGGCGGCGAGGTGTTTGCATAAATGAGGCTCTCCCGACTTTGGCGGGAAAACCCTGCCACGAATTTCACGAATTACACGAAATGGCAGCGAATTTGTGAAATTCGTGTAATTCGTGGCAAAGATTCCCGTTCATTCCGGTAGAGCCATAAATGATCAGTAGATCGCGAAAAGGCAATCAGCACCCTTCGACTGCGCGGCGCTTGGCGCCGCTCTCCTGAGCGAAGTCGAAGGGTCAGGACGCTTTCGTGATCTACTGATGATGAATGATAGCGGCGGAATGACGACTCTCCTGGACTTGATACAATAGGGGCAGGAGGAAACCTTCTCATGCCGTCTATCGAAATCAACATCCCGCTGCTGCGTTCGCTGTTGTCGCTGGTGAGCGTAATCGAAGCCAAAGACCCGTACACCGGCGGGCATACGTGGCGCGTCAGCCGATACGCCAGACAGTTGGCCGAAAAAGCCGGATTGTCGGCGGATGAGGTGTTCATCACGCACGTGGGCAGTCTGATGCACGACATTGGAAAAGTGGGAGTGTCCGATGCCGTGCTTAGAAAGCCCGGCAAACTGACCGAGGATGAATTTGCCGTCATCAAAAAACACCCGCTGGTCGGCCAAGCCTTGCTGTCGGATCACCCGCTGGCCGAATTGCTGACGCAAACGGTCATTCAGCATCACGAGCGATTCGACGGCAAGGGGTATCCTGCCGGGTTGGCCGGGCAGGACATCTCCGTTTTTGGCAGGATCGTCGCCGTCGCTGATTCGTTCGACGCCATGACCAGCGCGCGGCCTTACCATCAAGGCATGGCGACTGGCTTGGCTTTGGACATCATCGCGCGCGGCGGTGGCACGCAATTCGACCCGGCGCTGGCGCGCGCATTTGCGGAGATGGGCGGGAAGGGCGAATTCGATCACGTGCTCGGCCACAGCGCGGAAGAGCGTCCGATGGTCACCTGCCCGATGTGCGGGCCAATTGTCGTCGTGCCGAAGAGCGCGTCGGGCGGTAATCGAGTGGTTTGCCCCGTCTGCACCGGCAATTATTTGCTGGAGGCCAAAGCCGACACTTTTGAGATTGAATGGTTGGGCACTTACGACCCTGCGCGTGTGCCTCAGCCCGACACCGATACGATTGACGATTTCATGCGTTATGTTCCGGCCAAGTTGGTGATTTGATGACTAGCCCGCGCCGGCCTTTGCGAGTCGTAGTGCTGGAGAAAACCGGGCAGGATGTCCGCCGCTGTTCGCACTGCGCGTTTTGCCAGACGGCCAGTGACGAGGCGATGGATATTACGCTTGAGACTTTGTTGCAGTTGGTGATCTTGAATGATGAGGAAGTGTTGACCAGCCGCACGCTGTGGTCGGAACGGGCGCTGGAGGCGGCCCGCCAGGCGTGCGCGAACAGCCTCAACATGGAAGCGGTGATGTTGGCGTTGCGCGACGAGGCGCGGGCGCGAGGAGTGTACGGCGCGTGAAATTAGCCATCACCGGCAAGGGCGGCGTGGGCAAAACCACGTTGACGAGTTTGCTGGCTTTTCACTTCGCGGCTCAGGGGCGCGCGGTGTTGGCCATTGACGCCGATCCCTCGCCGTGTTTGGGCGCGGCGCTGGGTTTCTCGCCGGATCAACTAGCGCGGTTGAAACCCATCGCGGAAATGGAAGAATTGATTTACGAGCGCACCGGCGCGCAGCCAGGCACTTTCGGCGGCTACTTCAAACTCAACCCGCGCGTGGACGACATCCCCGATCAGTTTGTGGTGACGCAGAGGGGAATCAAATTGCTGGAGCTGGGCGCGGTGGAAAAAGGCGGCTCGGGCTGTATTTGCCCGGAGAGCGTGTTGCTCAAGCAGTTGGTCTCGCACATTCTGCTCCAGCGGGGCGAAGTGGTGCTGATGGATATGTACGCCGGTGTGGAGCATTTAGGCCGCGCCACCGCCGACGCGGTGAACGCCATGATCGTCGTCGCCGAGCCGACGGCGCGCAGCCTGGCCACCGCCGCGCAGATCAAAACCCTGGCCGCCGACATCGGCCTGACGCAGTTGTTTTTGGTAGGCAGTAAAGTGCAATCGGGCGACGACCGCGCCTACATTGAATCACACTCGCCTGGCTTGCGCGTGTTGGGTCATTTGCCGTATGCGCCGCAAGTGCAAGCGGCCGACCGCGAAGGAAAAGCGGCGCACGATGCCGCGCCGGAGATGGCGGAGGCGGCGCGGGCCATTGCCGAAGCGGTGGAGAAAGTTGTTCAGCCCTGAATCGTCGCCAGACTCGACGTGCTGTGGGTTTCGATTGACGGCTCTATCAAAA
>CAYYCF010000264.1:0-3771 GCA_964470235.1 uncultured Anaerolineales bacterium
CCGACTACGCTTACGTGATGGAGAGCGGCCGGGTCGTGCTCGACGGCCCGGCCGATCAACTCGCCAACAACGAAGACATCAAAGAATTCTATCTGGGGTTGACTCAATTGGGCCAGCGCAAGAGTTACCGCGACGTGAAACACTACCGGCGGCGGAAAAGGTGGTTGGGGTGAATCGCCCCGGCCGCCTGACCCAAATGCCGGAGGTCGGTTACCGCGCCTCGTTCGCCCGCACCTTCACCGACGGCGACGTCGCCCTATTTATCGGCGCAACTTGGGACGTTCACCCCTTGCACACCGACGAGGGCTACGCTCGCGCCAGCCGCTTCGGGCGGCGCATTGTGCCGGGCTTGCTCACGGCCAGCCTGGGCACTCACATCGGCGGGCTGTGGGCGTTTGTGGCGCAAGAAATGTCGTTCCGTTTCCTGGCCCCAGTGTACATCGGCGACACCATTGCCGTGACGATGGAGATCGTCGAGCGCGATCCGGTTCGCGCCTGGGTGCGGATGGAAGGCTGGGCGGTGAATCAAGTCGGGGTGGAAGTGCTGCGCGCGCAAGTAAACGGCTATTTGCCCGCCGAGTTGCGGGAAAAAGGTTAATATCGAGGCCTCATCATGACTTTGCGCAATTTTTCAATCTATCATCTCTTTCAGCACAACGCCCGCAACGCCGGTGAGGCGCCGGCCGCTTTCACGGCCAGCCAGACCGTGTCGCACCGCGAATTGCTCGACCGCGTTGATCGGCTGGCCGCCGGAATGACGGCGCGCGGATTTGCCAAAGGCGACCGCGTTTGCATTCTGGCTCAGAACTCAATCGAATATCTTGAGCTTTACGGCGCGTGCGCCAGAACGGGCGCGATTGCGTATCCGATCAACTGGCGGCTCTCGGCCTCCGAAGTGGCGGCGGTGATCGCGCTGGCCGATCCGCAGATACTGGTCGCCGGCGCGGCGCACCTGCCACAATTGGAAGGGAGCCGACTCGACGGCGCGCGCGTGAAAGCCGTTATCGGCGCCGGGTCTGCGCCGGGCTTTGCCCCGCTGGCCGAACTCTATCAAACACCGGCTGATCGCTCCGAAACGAATACCGGCGGCGATGATCCGTTTGCCATCATTTCTACGGCGGCGGTAGCCGGAGCGCCGCGCGGCGCGACGCTCACGCACAACAACATGCTGTGGGCAGGTTATCAATTGGCCGCTGCGCTGGGGCTGACGGCGCGCGACCGTCACCTGGCCGCCCTGCCGCTTTTTCACATTGCCGGGCTGGGACTCTCACTGGGACTGACGCAAGCGGGCGGCGCAAACGTGATTTTAGAGGCGTTTGATCCGGCGCGGGCCTCACTGATGATTGACCAACACGAAGCCAGCCTCATGGCCGCGTTTCCGCCAGTGCTGTCCATGATGCTCGAGGCGCGCGCCAAAACCGGAGCGCACTGGAAGAGTCTCCGGCACGTCGTCGGTTTGGACGCGCCCGATACGATCAAACGCCTCCACGCGGAAACCGGCGCGAGGTTTTGGAGCGGGTTCGGGCAATCGGAGACGACCGGGTTTGTGACTTTGGCGCGCGTGGATGAAAGGCCGGGCTCGGCCGGCCGCCCGATCCCGCTGGCGCGCGTGCGCTGTGTCAACGAGGCCGGCGGGGACACGTCGGTCGGCGAGCCGGGCGAGATCGTCGTGCAGGGGCCGATGGTGTTCGCCGGATACTGGCGCGACTCCGACGCGACCGATTTCACTTTCCGGCACGGTTGGCATCACACCGGTGACGTCGGCAAGTTCGACGCCGAGGGTTATTTGTATTACGTCGGGCGCAAGCCGGAGAAGGAACTGATCAAATCAGGCGGCGAGAACGTGTATCCGGCGGAAGTGGAGCGCGTGATTCAAGAGATGCCGGAAGTGGCGGCGGTGTGCGTCATCGGCGTGCCGGACGCAAAGTGGGGCGAAGCGGTGAAGGCGGTGGTGGAATTGGCCGCCGGAAAAAGTCTAGCCGCCGAACAAATCATTTCCGGCGTCGCCAGCCGCATCGCGGCGTACAAAAAGCCCCAGCGGGTGGATTTCGTCGAGAAGCTACCGCGCCAGCCGAATGGGGAAATTGATCGCGCGGCAGTGAAGAGTCGGCACAACATCACTTCCGCCTGAGCAACCTCTTAACCGGCGTAATCATCGCCGAGAATATCCCGACGACCATCGCCGCCGCATCGTAGATTGTGCGCGTCGTCCACTTCTGCGCGCGGATGGGCCAACTCTCGGCGGCGGCGGGTTTGGGGCGCTCGCCCAGTTTGACGACGGCGGCGGCCCACGTCAGCCCCGCGCCGAAGGCGACAAACGCCAGCGTATCCCCGGCTCTGGCTCTCCCCTGCTCAATCGCTTCACACAACGCTATCGGGATGGAAGCCGCCGACGTGTTGCCGTAGCGGTGAATGTTGAGAAACACTTTTTCCGGCGGCAGGTTGGCCTGCCGCGCCGCGCTCGCGATGATGCGGGCATTGGCCTGATGGGGAATGAATAGATCAATATCGTCCGCAGTCAACCCGGCCTGATGGATGGCCTGCCGCACTGCTCGCCCCAGCACCCGCGTTGCGAACTTAAACACCTCGGGGCCGTTCATGCGCAAGTAGATCAGGCCTTTATCCACCGCTTCGTGGCTGGGCGGCATGGCCGTACCGCCGGATGGAAGGATGAGATGCTCCGCGCCCGAGCCGTCGGAGCCAAGCACGTGCGAAAGGACCCCGCAGGGCTGATCAGTGGCTTGCACCACCACCGCGCCCGCGCCGTCGCCGAACAGCACGCACGTCCCCCGGTCGTCCCAATTGAGAAAGCGGCTGATGATCTCAACGCCGATCACCAGCACGTTGTCGCACGCGCCCGAAGCAATGAATTGCTGGGCCGTCACCAGCGCGTAGACAAAACCGGGACAGCCGACCACCAGCGTGAACGCGCCGACATCCTTCGCGCCCAACTCGTGCTGAACCTGGCTGGAGACGGGCGGGGTCAAATAATCGGGGCTGGAGGTGGCGACGATGATCAGGCCGAGATCGCGAGGCTGCACACCGGCCATCGCCAGCGCCTCGCGCGCGGCGGCCACCGCCATGCTGGAGGTAGTTTCCCCCTCGCCGACGACGCGCCGCTCACGGATGCCGGTGCGCTCGACGATCCACTCGTCACTGGTGTCAATCCTCTGCGCCAGTTCGTGATTCGTAACGATGCGCGACGGCACGTATTTCCCCCAGCCGACGATGTTCCCGTACCGTTGTGGCATAGCCGTGTCTCCTCGCATCCTTCAGGGTTGGCCGTTTGAAAAATAGAGCAATCAATTTTTCTTCGGCTGTGGCCTTCGCCGGCCCGCCAACTCATCCTTCAGCAGAAGCGTGAGAATCCAGCTCACCAGCGACACGAGCAGCGCTCCGAAGAACGCCGGCCAGAATCCGTCCACGGTAAACCCGATGCCGAACTGACTGCCAATCCAGCCGGAGAACCAAAACAACAGTGTGTTGATCAACAAGGTGCCTAAGCCCAGCGTGAGAATGATCAGCGGGCAAGTGAGGAAGTTGATCAGCGGCCGGAACAAGGCGTTGACCAGCCCGAACACGACGGCCAGCGCCAGGAATGCCAGCCAGCCGCCTTGCGCATGAATGCCCGGCACAAACGTCACGGCCACCCACAAAGCAATCGCATTAATAAGCCATCGCAAAAGTAATCTGTTCACGGAAAACCTCCATTTGCTGAGTGACCTTACGCACTCGGCTTTGTTTTACCGCAGAGTGCGCAGGGAGACTGGT
>CAYYCF010000265.1:0-3762 GCA_964470235.1 uncultured Anaerolineales bacterium
AAACTGAACCGTTGGACGCGCCGGAAACGGCCAGCCGCGTGCGCGCACTGGGAAATGTAGAGACGTTCCGGTGGAACGTCTCCATCCCGTTGCGAAAGGCCGCAAAAGTATTGGCCGTTGGACGCGCCGGAAACGACGACGCCAGCATCGCCACTGCAAAGCAAATCGCAGAAAAGATCGGGGCGCACTTCGCCGGAGACCGCTCGGCGTTTGACTCCGGTTGGATCGGCGAAGATCAGATCGTCGGCGTGATCGGCGCGGAGATTGCGCCGGATATTTACATCGCCGCCGGAATTTGGGGCGACACCCTGCACCGCGCAGGAGTCGAGGGCGCAAAAACCGTCATCGCGATCCACCCCGACAAAACTGCGCCCATCTTCCGTTATGCCGATGCGTGTATTGTCGGCCAGCCGAAGGATGTGCTGCCGAAATTGTTGGCCCTGTTGTAGACAACGGATAGAACGGATGTGAACGGATATAATATGCGTCATCCGTTATTATCCGTTCACATCCGTTGTCAATGATCACCAGCCGAACCAACCCCAAAATCAAACAAGCCCGCGCATTGCGCCAGCGCAAAGAGCGCGATGCCTCGGGCTTGTTTCTGATTGAAGGCATTCATCACGTGGCCGAAGCCATTGAAGCCGGCGCGGCGGTGGAATACCTTTGCTATGCCCCCGACCTGCTCACCAGCCAGTTCGCCCGTGAATTGATCGCCCGCGAGTCGGCGCGGGGACTGGTGTGTGTGGCGGTTTCCAACGAAGTTTTTGCATCGGTTGCCGAAAAAGAAAATCCGACCGGCATCCTGGCCGTCGCACGCCAACGCTGGATTACGCTCGATCAGTTGTCTCCAGAAAATTTCAATTGGGGTGTTGCCCTCGTTTCGCCGCAAGACCCGGGCAACGTGGGCTCGATCTTGCGGAGCATTGATGGGGCGGGCGCCAGCGGTTTGATTTTGCTCGACGGCGGCGCGGATGCTTACCATCCCAACGCCGTGCGGGCCAGCATGGGGGTGTTGTTCTGGAAGCCGGTCGTATCGGCGGCGTTCGGCGAATTTGCAGACTGGGCGAAAAATAGCGGCTATCGCCTCGTCGGCGCGTCGGCGCAGGCCGCCGTGGATTACCGCGAGGCGAATTACGCGCGCCCGCTGATTTTGTTGTTGGGCAGTGAGCAGAGGGGGCTGTCGCCGGAGCAGAGGGCGGCGTGTGATCAAACCGTGCGGGTGCCGATGGAGGGGAGAGTCAGTTCTCTCAATCTTGCTGTGGCGGCGGGGGTGTTGTTGTATTCAAGTCGTCCATAGAGTTATAATCGCCGCGTGGCAATTTCCTATCTAGTTTTCGACCTCGACGACACACTTTACCCGGCCAATGGCCTGTGGGAAGAAATAGGCAAGCGCATCGCCCGCTTCATGATTGAGCGCTTGGACATCTCGCCCGCAGAGGTAGACGACCGGCGGCAAAAATACTTCCACGAGTACGGAACAACGCTGCGCGGACTTAGGGCTAACTTCCCCGGCGTAGACGCCGACGACTACCTGGCCTACGTCCACGACGTGGACCTGACACGATGGATTGCGCCGAACCCAGCCTTGGATGCCATGCTGGCCACCCTGCCTCAACCCAAAGCTATTTTTACGAATTCGGACGCGGCGCATACCGGGCGTGTTTTGAACTGCATCGGCGTGGCGCAGCACTTTAATGCCATCGTGGACATCCGGGCCATGGGTTTCGAAAACAAACCGCTCCCGCGCTCCTATGAGATTCTTTTGGAGCGAATTAAGACTCCCGCCGACGAATGCGTGTTGATTGACGACCTCGTCCGCAACCTGCTCCCGGCCCGCGAACTCGGCATGACCACGATTCTCGTGGGCGACGGCCACGACTCCGAACCCGCCATTGACTATCGGGTGCGCACGATTCTTGAAACCGGCCCATTGCTTCAGAATCTAAAGTAGGCAAAAGGCAGTGGGCAGTAGGCAGTTCTCTGCCTTCTGCCTTCAGCCTTCTGCTTTCTGCCTTCAATGGATAAACTCATTCCTCTTTCCGAAACTCCCTCATTCCTGAAACCGGCCGACACCCTCGCCCTGGGCGGCATGACTCTCTATCGCCGCCCGGTGGCCTTTGTGCGCGAACTTCTCCGCGCGCCCGTACCCCCACACTCCCTTACCCTATTAGCCTTCACCGCCTCCTACGAATCCGATCTCCTCGTCGGCGCGGGGTTGATCAAACGCGTGCGCTCGTGTTACTTCGGCCTCGAAGCCTTCGGGCTGGCGCCCATGTTCACGCAAGCGGCAAACTTGGGCGAAATCGAAATCGTCGAAGAAACGGAAGCCAGTCTGTCCTTCGGGTTGCGCGCTGCCCTGGCCGATGTGGGCTTCATGGCCGGGCGCGGTTGGATCGGCACGGACATGCTCAAACTGCGCCCCGACGTAAAAACGATTAACGATCCATACGGCGGCGAAACACTCGTCGCTTATCCGGCCATTCAATGTGACGTAGCCGTGATCCACGCCCTCCAAGCGGATCGCGCTGGCAACGCCGTCATCGGCGGCAACCAGGGTGTGGACACCGAGCTGGCGATGCTGGCGACGACCACGATCATCACTGCCGAAGAAATCGTGGACAAACTGGAACACGCCGACATCCCCGCGCCCGCCGTGCAAGCCGTCGCGCTCGCGCCGCGCGGCGCGTGGCCTACGTCATGCCACCCGCTTTACCCGCTCGGCGGCGGCGAAATTCTGAAATACATTGACGCCTGCAACAGCGAGCAATATGAAGACTATCGGAGGGAATTATGATCCGGACTATCTATCGGAGCGGCAAAGGGGGGATCACCACCGATGTGCCGGAATCGAAGTGGAAAGCCGCTTTGCTCGATTCCGCCGGCCTTTTCTGGGCAGACCTGGCCGGAGAGCCGGACGGGCGGGTCGAAAAACTGCTCGCCGACTTCTTCCACTTTCATCCACTGGCAATTGACGATGCCCTGCAGGAAGCTCACGTCCCAAAGATCGACGACTGGGGCGAATACGTGTACGCGGTGGTGCATGCCGTCTCTTTCGACCCGGCGACGAATGAACTCGACACCAATGAAGTAGACGTATTCTTGGGCAGGAACTTTCTCGTCACGCATCACAAAAACCCCCTGATGTCGGCGGACAAAGTGTGGGCGGCTTCTCTGCGTAGTGAGCGTTATCTTGCGCGCGGCGCGGATTATCTGCTCTACAACATCGTGGATGCGCTCGTGTCCGATTTCATGCCCGTCGTCGATCAGTTAGACGACGCCATCGATCAACTGGAAGATCAAATCTTCGCCGCCAGCGGCCAGGCAGTGCTGACCAAGATATTCTCAATTAAACGCGCCATCTTGCACTTGCGCCGTATCATCAGCCCCCAGCGCGAAGTGATGAACCGCCTGGCGCGCGACACCTACGCCGTGGTAGACCCCGACGAGCGGATTTACTTCCGCGACGTGTACGATCATCTGGTGCGGCTGGTAGACATCAACGACACTTTGCGCGACTTGATCAGCGGCGCACTCGATACCTACCTTTCGGTGTCGTCGAATCGCATCAACGAAATCATGAAAGTGCTCACAGTCTTCACTGCCCTTTTCATGCCGCTCACGTTCCTCACCGGCTTTTTTGGCATGAATTTCGAGGCGCTTCCCTTCAAGAGTCTTTACCTGTTCATCGGCATGTTGGCGCTGACCATCGTCATTCCGTTGGCAATGTGGCGGCTGTTCCGCAGGCAAGGTTGGATTTAG